>CAZDAB010000072.1:0-10316 GCA_964502855.1 uncultured Desulfobacteraceae bacterium
AACAGAAAAAGAATTGATGAAACTAAAATCCTCGAAGCACGGATGAAACCTTACATCTCCAAGCGCGACAAGGACAAAATTATATCCAAGATTCTGGATTCTTAAAAAGGTTTCAAGGAGATATCTTTTTGATTTGATAAGGATATCATAGGATTAAACTGCCCGTCCAATATCTTCCGCCTCACTGATCGCGTGCATCAAAATGCGGGGAGATTTTGCATCACCGATTACGTGAACTGGGATATGGGTATCCTTGAAAAGCTCCGAGGCTTTTCGGATGGGAGTCATTTTTTCCGCAATCACGACACTGTCGAACCCTTGGAGGCTGATTTTTTCTCCTCCGGATGTAAAGATCACCCCATGGGGCAGAAATTGCTTGATGGATACATTTTTGTACAAGCTTACATTCTTCCGTTTAAGCCGCTCTCTTAGGTAGAAACGGTCGTTGCTCGACATTTCTTCTGCAAAATGTTTCTTCCGGTTAAGAACCACCACCTCTTTTTCTTTTTCAGCCAGAAAGTCGGTGAGTACCAGGCCTGCCTGATTGCCGCCGATCACGATAACCCGGTTTCCCGTAGCGCTCCTTCCTTCCAGGACATCGGTAACCGAGCAAAGGGACATTTTTGTTTGAAAAAGTCCCTTGATAATGGGCATTTCCGGAAGACTTCCGGTGGCGAGAATGATGTGGTCCGGATTGACGGATTGGATAAACGATTGGGTCAACGCAACATTCAGCCGCAAATCCACCCGCAGTCGGTCCAGTTCGTTTTTAAAGAACTCCACGATTTCCATGAGTTCCGATCGACCGGGAGGAATGGCCGCAAGCCTTGCAAGACCGCCCACATGACCCCTTTGCTCGCAGACAATCACCTCATGGCCGCGCATTGCCGCTATTCTCGCGGCGGCAAGACCGGCGGGTCCCCCGCCGATAACCAGGATTTTTTTTGATTCCTCGGCCCTGTCTGTTCCTTTGAGCAGATATTCTCTGCCCACATCCGGGTTGACCACACACGATCCGGGCTCCAATGCCAGTACATTGTGAATGCATCCTAAACAACAGGCGATACAAGGCCTGATCCGGGTGAGGTCTCCGGATTCGGCCTTGCGGGCATAATCCGGATCCGCCAGAAAGGATCGGCCAAATGCCACGATATCCGCTTTTTTCTCGCCAATGATGCGATCGGCCATCTCCGGACTTTTGATGCGTCCAACGGCCACAACCGGAACAGAGACTTCTTTTTTTACGGCTTGCGCCAAATGAATAAAACACCCCTGTTGGGTGTACATGGAGGGAATGGTCAGCTCGGATGAACCGTAAACCCCCGCGGAAACGTGCAGATAATCCGCACCTTCCTGTTCAAGGATGACGGCCAGTTGCAAGGCTTCTTCCAGGGTCCAGCCGTCTTGGACATAATCGTTGCCGTTGATTCGAATGCCGACCGGAAAATCGCTGCCCACCTTTTTCTTGATATTCCGGAAAAGCTCAAGAAGAAACCGAATACGGTTTTCAAAAGAACCGCCGTAGTCGTCATTGCGTTTATTGGAATTTTTGGCCAGAAACTGGTTGATGAGATAGCCGTGTGCACCGTGGATTTCCACAAAATCAAACCCGGCCGCCCGGCACCGTTTGGCCGAATCCCCGAATGCCCCGGCCAGCTCATGAATCTCGTCAACGGTGAGTTCCCTGGGGATGCCTTTGACCACGGCTGCTGCCGGCAGCGGCGAAGGCGCGACCTTGTTGTCATGATACGACTGCCTGCCGCCATGCATCAGCTGCATCCCGAATTTTGTGCCAAAGGGCCGCACGGCTTGCGTCATTTTTTCCAGAGCCGGAATGCAGTCATCATCCCATAGGGTCGGAAGGTCGGGAAGCTCAACTCCTGTGGGATGCACCGCACCTCCGCCCACCAGCATCGACCCGACCCCGCCTCTGGCCCTTGCAACAAAATATTCGATCAACTGTTCCGTGACATGTCCCTTTGCATCGACACCGAAATTGATGCTCATTGCCGACATGAGCATTCGGTTTTTTGCGGTCATGGTTCCGATCCGTACCGGTGAAAACAAGTGGCTCAATGGGGTCATTTTCAGGTTTCCTTTTTGTTTCATATGTTTTTTAAAAGTGCCCGCGTTTATGGTTTGTGGAACTATAGAAAAATACCGCCGGGGTGTCAATTGTAGGAATAGAGACACCTTTAATATTGATTAAAAGTAATTGACACTACCCATGGATGTCGCTAATTATTCAACATGACCAGACCCCGAAAAAATCACGGTTTTTCGTAAACGCCAGGGGGATGGCGCAATATCACGGCGGCGCTGGTCAGTTTTCCGTTCGGATGAATCATCAATGAACATCAAAACAAAGATAATATATTTGGTGTTTTGTATTTTTTTTATTTTGGCCTGTTTTTTTCAATTACTATCCATGAGTTAGCCGCTAACCCGAATATTTCATAAAAATTTTCGAGAGGCCTTTTTGCAGAGCTTGCTCTGGCGAGGTCCATTGGAATATTGGTTTACAACGGATTAGACTTATTCTATAAAGATTCTTTGCCGCAAAACGCCCGTACAGACCACCCCGGCGCATGACATCATATCATCGTATGGGGAATTGCATTGAAAAATAACAGATAACAAGGTTGGATAATGACGCTAAGTGATTTAATCATCAACTATTTGGAACAATTTGGCGTGGAATATGTTTTTAGCGTACCGGGCGGTCCTCTTGGCCCTCTGTATGATGCACTTGCACGCAGCGAAACAAGGGGCGGCCCCCGTAGCATTCTCGCTCGTCATGAAGTAGGTGGAGCTTTTATGGCTGACGGCTATGCCCGTGAAACCGGAAAAATTGGTGTATGCTGTGCAACCACCGGTCCCGGTGCAACCAATCTGATCACCGGCGTGGCTTCAGCTTATACGGATCATATTCCTATGCTGGTGATCACGGCACAAACCCGGTTGCCTGATTTCAGCATGGGCGCTTTTCAGGAATCCTCTGCCGATGTCATGGATATACTGGGAATGTTTGAACACTGTACCCGCTATAACACGATGGTTACCCATGCCGACCAATTGGAAAAGAAACTGGCTGCTGCGTTGACTACAGCCTTGCGACCCCCAAAAGGCCCCGTACATTTAAGTGTGCCGGTTGATCTCTTGCGCTTTGACAAAAGTGGTCAAATCGCTTTCCCGAATTTGCACGGCTTGTTGACCCAACCCGCCTCAGAGGTGGATGTTTTGGCACTGGAAACGCTCTGTCAGGAATTGCACCATGTTTTAAGCCAAAACCGCCAGGTGGTATTATTTATAGGCCATGACTGCGCGGGCGCGACCCAGGAGATCGTTCAATTTGCCGAACTTATCGGCGCACCCATGGTCACAACACAGCGTGGAAAATCCTGGATCAATCCTTATCATCCGCTGGCTCGCGGGGTTTTTGGCTTTGCCGGACATAAAACGGCCCGTAATGCACTGACAGATGAATCCGTTGATCTCATATTGGCTGTAGGCACCAATCTTAACGAATGGTCAACCAGCGGGTGGGATTCCGTCTTAATGAATGAAAAGCTGGTACATATCCATCATGAAAGAACCTGCTTTGGCCGTTCTCCCATGGCACGTCTGCACGTTTATGGAACCATCCGCACAATATTTAAGGAATTGGTCTCACGCCTTGAGACCCTAAAGCGGGAGGGCAAAATATCTCTGATGGGCAAGGTGAGAGAAAAAGATATAACCCCACAATCATACCCGGATCATCTAAAGGAATCCCCATATGTGCCCCATCACATTGAAGTCCAAGCGCCGGACAGTTGTCGTCGAGGGAACACCTCGACACCCATCAAGCCACAGCGACTGATTTGTGAAATCATACAGCGTTTTCCGCCTGAAACCCGTTTTCTCATCGATAATAGTAACAGCGTGCCTTGGTCGATCCACTATTTTTTTCATCGCCGTCCGGAAAACTATCATTTGTCGTTAGGGTTTGCCTCTATGGGTTGGGCGATCGGCGCGTCGGTGGGAATGGCCTTAGGCTCAAGAAATACCCCCGTGGTATGTTTTACGGGTGACGGCTGTTTTTTGATGAGTGGGCAGGAAATCACCGTAGCGGTGGAAGAACGGTTGCCGGTAATTTTTGTGGTATTGAATGACCATGCGTATGGATTGATCCGGCACGCACATCGCCTGGCAGGTACGGAACCCATTGATTTTTCGATTCCGCCCGTTGATTTTTGTATGATGGCCAAAGCAACCGGGGCAAATGCTCACAAAATCCGAGAGCCTAAAGATTTTGAACACATCGACTATCACGCGTTGTGTGGACACAATGGCCCGACTTTATTGGATGTCACTATTGATCCGGAGGAAGCGCCGCCTATCGGTATGTTTTAAGAATTGCATTTACTTCCTGGGTTAGCGTTTTCAATTGGAAGGAAATGATGAATATAAATTAAAAATCAACACGTTATCTGATTATATTTGCAACAATAAAATGCAAGAGTGTGATTTTGGCGCAGCATACAAGATATGTCAATAATTCTAAGGGGACATCACCGTGAAGAAGGGCTCTTTTATCCGTTTGGAAAGATGGGAATAAGAAAGGCGTCTGATTCGATTTTTGAATCTAACTTGCTTTTTTAGATAAAAGCATTTATTCCAAAGTTATACAAGTGAATTCGCTAAGTTTATACTGAGGGATGAAGTGCTCACGATCACAATGTCTCAAACACAAGGATTCTATGAATAGAAGCCTATGATTACGGTCTGGGTTGGGCGTTCCGAAAAAATGGAAAATACTCTATGTCCGTTCATCTAAAAAGCATCACACTACGGTCCGAGAACTACCCTACCCTGGAATACTATCCCTTTACCCTGCCTATCTTTCATCAAACCAAACATCTATCCTTGAACACGCCTGTGACTTTCTTTGTGGGCGAGAACGGCACCGGCAAATCTACCCTGCTGGAGGCACTGGCGCACGCTTGTGATATTCATATCTGGCGTGTTTCCGAGGGTCCCCGTTACCAAGTTAACCGTTTTGAAGGGCAACTGTATAATTATATTACTTTGGAATGGTCTAATGGTCGCGTTCCCGGGTCTTTCTTCGGCTCGGAGATCTTCAAGGATTTCGCCAATATCCTGGATGAGTGGGCGGTAACGGACCCCGGTCAACTGAAATACTTTGGCGGCAAGTCCTTGGTGACTCAGTCCCACGGTCAATCTCTGATGTCCTATTTTCGCAACCGGTACCGGATCGAGGGTATCTACTTGCTCGATGAACCCGAGACGGCGCTTTCGCCACGCAGTCAGCTTGAGTTACTGGAGATTCTGGGCACCAATAGCCGGGCCGGTCACGCTCAATTCGTTATTGCTACGCACTCCCCGATTTTGCTCGCCTGCACCGGAGCCAAGATCTACAGTTTCGACCACGCGTCCGTCTGTCCGGTGGCATATGAAGAAACCGAGCACTACCAGATTTACAAGAATTTCCTGATGGATCGAAAAAAATATTTGTAATTTGTATGTCGTCCTGCTGAATGGACAGGTTCGGGGCATCAGGTTCATGCATTGGGATATTGACCAATTTTTTACATCTCGTTGAAGTGATACAGTTATTAAAAAATCCCAGAAAATACCCAAGGAAGAGTTAAACATGGAAAGGAGATATTTCGACGATATAAGGGATGGGCAAGTTCTCGATTGTCAACCGGTCTTAATGACGCGAGAGGCGATCATCGATTTTGCAAAAAATTTTGATCCACAACCGTTCCATATTGATGAGAACGCTGCAAGGGAATCCATTTTCGGAGGACTTGTTGCATCTTCCCTTCATACCATTTCTGCCTGCACTCGCGCGGTTGTGGACGCACAGGGCGGCGTCACAATTATAAGCGGTGTGGGAATGCATGAGGTAAATATGTTCAATCCGGTGCGTCCGGGGGACATTCTTTCGGTAAAGGCTTGGTGGACGGATCTAAAAAGATCGAGCAGTAAACCCGATCGAGGATTTGCGGCAATCAAGTGCAAAGTCACGAATCAGCGAAAAGAGCCTGTCATTGAATACGGCTATCGTTATTTGCTGGCGTGTAAAGCTCCTGAATTCATATCGTCGCAACCATGATGATTGATTCATACATAACCTCAAATTGCTCGGGATTCGGTCTACTGTTCGGCCTTCACCTGTGAGCATGACCGATTAGGGCGTGTCAATCCGGTTCCTTTTTCTTTCGTTGCAGGAAAAATCATCTGATGTTATATTTAAACCTGAATTGAGCGATTTTTTACTCGATCTGCACCGATCTCTTGCGCATCAAGGATCCGCGAAAATCCTCGACATATCCATCCCGATGTCTTTTCGGGACGGTTTTCGCGAACCCTTATGCATCAAAATCTCAGCACATCTTTTGAAAAAAATTGATTAACTTGGGTTATAAAAATGCCAATCAAAATAAACACGGAACGTTCTTCTAAAAAAACCAAGATTGTCGCCACACTGGGTCCGGCCAGCGATAATCAGGACACGCTGCGCAAGATGATTTTAGCCGGATTAGATGTGGTCCGTATTAACTTCTCTCATGGTTCCCACGATTATCTTAATCCTCTGATCAAACGGATCCGGAAATTAAGAGAGGAAATGGGAGTCCCTATTCCCATTATCGGTGATTTGCGCGGCCCTCGCATTCGCGTGGGAGAAATTCAAGGGCTTACCGTCGACCTAAAAACGGATCAGAAGATTTGTTTGACCCCACAAAAAACAGCAGGAAACAATGAATTTATTTCAGTGAGTTATCCGGACATGGCCAGGGATGTGCAGATCGGCAGCCTGATTCTGCTTGATGACGGGAACATTGAACTTGAAGTGGAAAAAATTGAAATCAATGGTGACGTATGGTGCCGTGTACTCCAGGGCGATAAGCTATCCAGCCACCGAGGCATTAATCTTCCGGGGTTGCGGGTCAGCCTGCCGTCGATCACCCGGAAGGATTTTGTTGATATTGATTTTGCCATTACTCAAGATATTGATTTTCTGGCGCTGTCTTTTGTGCAATCTGCCGATGATGTGCGCCGGTTAAAAGATCATTTGGCCCAAAAAGGAACGGACATTCCGGTTATCGCCAAAATTGAGCGGCAGAATGCTTTAGATGATATTGAGGCAATTGTTGGGGAAGCCAGTGGGGTTATGGTGGCCCGGGGTGATCTGGCTCTGGAAATGAGTTTACAAGAAGTGCCCATTGCCCAAAAACGCATCATTGAGATTTGCCGCCATGCCGCCGTTCCGGTTATCACGGCCACCCAAATGCTGGAGTCCATGATTGACATGCGCAAACCCACTCGCGCTGAGGCCACAGATGTAACCAACGCTATTTTAGACGGCACGGACGCCCTGATGCTGTCCGCTGAAACCTCAATCGGCCGGTATCCGGTTGAAACCGTAGCGATCATGTCGACACTTGCCGTTTCCACGGAAACGGCCTGGTTTGAGGGCAAGTTGTCCGGTGCGTTGCCGTTTACTCCGCCCCGGGAGATCGAGCCGATCGTTGCGTATGCCGGCAATTTAGTGGCCAATACGTTATCAGCCAAAGCGATTGTGGCCTACACCGCCTCCGGTATGACCGCCCGCCGGCTGGTCTGCCACCGGCCTCACCGGCCCGTGCTGGTCTTGGCTGCATTGCCCAAAATTCAGCGACGACTGGCCTTAATCTGGGGTGTGGAAAGCGCGCGAGTCAAAATCATCAAAGAAACGGACGACATTGTTAATGTTGCGATCAGTGAGGTGCAACGTTGCGGCCTCGCAGGTAAGGGAGACGCAATTGTGATTATTGCCGGTACACCCCCCCATGGCCAAAGTGGTCGCACCAATACCCTTAAGGTTGAACGAATTCCGTAACTATCGGGTGGGTCAATTACGGTTAAAATTAACAGGATATCATTGAAATATCTAAAATTGATACCCCCGCCACCGGCAACAGACCATTGACATATGAAAGTCGCAATTATTTCCGATATTCATGGTAATTTGGATGCGTTTCGACAAGTTTTGAACGATATTGAGGCTTCGGCTATTGACGCCGTTGTTTGTCTGGGGGACAATGTGGGCTACGGACCCGAGCCGGAACAGGTGATTCGACAGGTTCGAGAACGCAATATTCCATGTGTTATGGGAAATCATGAGCAGGCGGTGTTAGATGGTGAATATTTGAACTGGTTTAATCCTACCGCCCGGAAATCTTTACAAAAAACAATGACCCTCCTGTCCGAGGAATCCTTTAATTTTATTCGCGGCATGAAATCATCTTTGGTTATTTACGAAAGCCGATTTGTTCACGGGTTTCCGCCGGATTCCATGAACCTCTATTTATTTCAGGTTTCCAAAAATACTCTCGAGCAAACTTTTAAAGAAATGAAAGAAAGACTTTGCTTTGTGGGGCATACCCATGAGTTGAAACTCATCGGATTCGACGGTAACGTATCCGAATATATTTCCCTTCAAAAAGGACCTGTGAAACCTTTGCACAAAAACAGAAAATATATCGTCAATGTGGGCAGCGTCGGACAACCCAGAGACGGCAATAACAATGCAAAATACGTGATTTGGAATACATCGGAGGATTCCCTTGAAGTCAGATTCGTTTCTTATGATATTGCAGCGGTCGTCAGCAAAATCATGGCCGCGGGACTTCCCCAAGTGCATGCGGACCGGTTATGGTAACTAGTGTCCATCCATAAATGGTCTTTTTGCCCAATCCGCCGGAGGCGGACAAGTCTCTGCGTTATGCTCAAAAAATAATCCTCGGAATATCAACTATATGCCTGCGGTTATTTTTTTCGCATGCCTTGATCTTGAACAAAAATCCTCATTTATGGATGGACACTAACTAAGATCCAATTAAAAAAAAATAAACACAGGATCGATCGTTAGGGTGTTTAACACCTTGAACGTTTTTATACAGGGTTCTTTTTGTTACGGACAAATGAGAAATGAAAACCATCGGTAAATACAAAATACGCGGGCTGCTGGGCAGGGGCGGTATGGGCAAGGTCTATAAAGTGGAGCTGCCGGTTATCCGTAAAATTGCCGCATTAAAACTGCTTGCCCCCAATCCCCATCTGGTTCAACTGATGGGTGAAAAGGCTATCCGGAATCTTTTTATTTCCGAAGGCGTTACCATGTCAAATCTGAGACATCCCAATATCGTGGAAGTTTGGAATTTCGATGAAACAGAGGACGGAAAACTTTTTTATATCATGGATTATTATTTTAATAATCTCGGAATAATGATCGGCGAATCTTATATAACCGAAGCATCCTCCCGGGTTATTAAGTTGGATAAAGCCATTAAATACACCCGACAAATACTTATGGGACTGGCCTGTCTTCACCATTTCGGCATCGTGCACCGGGATATTAAACCCTATAATATATTGGTAACGGATCTGGATACGGTAAAAATTTGCGATTTTGGATTGTCCAAGCTCAGAGGAGAGGATTTTAAAGGACCCGAAAATCTCAAGGTCGGTTCTCCTTGGTATGCCGCGCCCGAACAAGAAGCCAACCCGGATAAAGCGGATCGTCGTGCGGATATTTATTCAGTGGGAATTATGCTTTATCGAATGCTTACGGGCGAGCTTCCCACGGGAAATTATGAAAAACCGAGTCAGATCAATGCCGATCTGGATCCCACATGGGATGCTTTTATTGCCAAAGCCATTGCCACAGAACATCGAAACAGATTTGGTGATGCAAACGAGATGTTAAAAGAACTCGATCACCTTGGTAAAGCGTGGGAAGAGAAAAAAGAAAATATCTGCAAAATCGCCCCGGAATTGACGGTTGCAGAGAATTTCCTCCGTAATTCGATTACGCTCAGAAGCCACGCCATCAAAGTCAATCCCCAACGTGGCAGAACTGTATTTTCCACAAACCAATTATGGCAACCCTCTTGTTATATTGAAAATGATTTTCAAATTCTTTCGAACGGCATGGTTACGGATATCACAACAAGTCTTATTTGGCAGCAATCCGGATCGGAATATCTCCTGACATGGCCACAAGCTCATGAGTATATCGAGGAATTGAACCAAAAACATGTTGGAGGATATAATCACTGGCGACTTCCCACAACTGAGGAACTGATGTCTTTGCTTACCCCAACCCCTCACGGCGAAGATTTTTGTATGGAACCGGTGTTTGACTCCAAACAAAAATGGTTATGGAGTTGTGACAGACGATCTTATATGGCGGCGTGGTATGTCAGCGCAGATATGGGGTTCGTCTCGTGGCAGGATTTCAGCGCCTATTATTATGTCAGGGG
>CAZDAB010000073.1:0-6826 GCA_964502855.1 uncultured Desulfobacteraceae bacterium
CGACAACAAAAAAAGATTTATTAATGGTGGGATTTTTATGCAACTGGTGCTCCTACGGCGGTGCGGATACGGCCGGTGTGTGCCGTTTTAACCAGCCCACGGATTTACGTATCATCCGTATTCCATGTACCGGACGCATGGATCCTCTGTTTGTTGTCAAAGCCCTTATTTATGGCGCTGATGGCGTGCTCGTATCCGGCTGTCACCCCAAAGACTGCCATTATAACGTGGGTAATTTTTATGCAAGGCGTCGCCTGGAGGTTCTGAAGCGATTTTTACCTTTTATGGGCATTCATAATGATCGGTTCCGTTATACCTGGGTATCGTCTTCTGAAGGACAGCTCTGGCAACAGATGGTCACAGAGTTTTCCGAAACCATTCATGGTTTGGGACCGAACCCTGGCGTTCACGGAGAAACTGACGCAAAAGCGGCCATGTCATTTTTTTGATTAGGAATTAATAAAAAATAAAAACACTTATGGAAGACAAGGCCAAAACATTACAAGAAGAATTTTTAAAGGTTTTCGAAAAACTCGACGTCGCGCTCGGTTGGGAAACAAGTTACGATGGTTTACATGCTACCCCGTCTTTTATCCGTCAGTCACAAGATCTTAATCGAATGGTTTGGAATCCTCTGTGCTCCCAGAATCTTTGTACTTATTTAGCAAAAACTCCGAGCGCTTCCGTCCGGGAAAACGATAAAAAAATCGGCATTTGTGTCAAAGGATGCGACAGCCGCTCTCTCATCGCTTTAATTCAGGAAAAATTTGTTGCCCGGGAAACGCTCTATATTGTGGGCATACCTTGTGAAGGCACGGTGGATTGGCGCCGGCTCATGCGTCTTAAGCCATCTTTAAAAGATGTTCGGGCAGTAACTATCCAAGGCAATGAGCTATGTGTTGAAACAACACAAAAAACATACCGTTTTCCGCTGCAGCAGGTGCTGGAACAAAGATGCCTGCAGTGTCGCTATCCCAATCCCATCATTTGCGATTGTCTTATCGGCCATCCCGTAACGCCTCGTGCCGGCGATGACCAGGCCTATGAGGATATTGAAAACATAGAACAGTATTCTCTGCCCGATCGCCTGAAATTTTGGGAAAAAGAACTGGACCGATGTATTCGCTGTTATGCATGCCGCAATGCCTGTCCGCTTTGTGTGTGCCGGGACAGGTGTATTGCGGAGACCCGAACTCCCAAGTGGCTTACGCAACGTTGCGATCTTACGGAAAAATTTCTTTATCATATGATCCACGCCATGCATCTTGCCGGACGCTGCACCGAATGTGGCGAATGCGAACGCGTTTGTCCCATGGAAATACCGGTGACGTTGATTAAAAAGAAACTGAATCAGATCGTAAAAGAGCTGTTAGGCTATGAAGCCGGGATTGACGCTCAAAAACAACCGCCGTTGCTGACCTTTGACCCCGGTGAACAGAAAATATGATGATCCGATGAAAGAGGATAATCCATGTCCGAAAAAATCTTTATTCCTCAAAGTGAGCTGACCGCCGTGCTGGAGCGTCTTTCCAAAGAAATGAATGTTTGGGTTCCGGTAGAGATGGGAGATGAAAAATGGGGGATTCGGTTTTTACCGTATCACAGAGACACCGTCGTTGTGTTAGACCGGCAAAGCACATTAGGTCCGAAAAATGTACTGTTTCCACAAGTAGAAACGTTGTTGAGTTTCCGGTATCAAAAGGATGACGATGTTCCTTCCAAACAGCGCATTGATCTAAAAGACCGCCAAGACACATCCCCTGCACTTGTTTTTGGGGCACGTCCTTGTGATGTGCAGGGTTTTCTTACTTTTGATCAAGTCTTTCTTAACGGCAGACATAAAGATCCCTATTATGAACAACGCAGAGAAAAAACCCTGTTTGCAACTCTGCTGTGCAATACGGAAGACAGTGCCTGTTTCTGCTCATCCGTGGGCAGTGGTCCCGGAGATAGGGAGGGTAGTGATCTTTGGATTGTTCCGGTGGATGACGGCTATGTGATCGAGGCACTTAATGACAGGGGCCGGAAGCTGATTTCCGTAATGGGAAAACAAGCGACAACCGAACAGATAGAAAAAGCTCAGCGAAATCAAGAACAAGTAACTGCCAAACGTATTGGAGAATATGATTTAACCCGGAGTGCAAGGGATTTCACGGGTCGTTTTGAAGATATGGATTATTGGTGCGATATGGTCTCAAAGTGTATTAGTTGCGGAATTTGCACATTTGTCTGTCCCACCTGTTATTGCTTCAATATTACAGATGAATCCAGGGATCTAACCGGCGAGCGGTTACGTTCCTGGGACTCCTGTATGTTTTATCATTATACCCTGGAAGCCAGCGGGCATAATCCACGGCCCCAAAAATTTGAACGTTACCGTAACCGGGTGGGCCATAAATTTTCTTATTTCCCTGATACATATAACGGCATGATATCCTGTTGCGGGTGTGGACGCTGTATTCGAAGTTGTCCCGTATCCATAGACATACGCAAAGTTGTTCATCATTTGAAGGAGGCAGTGGATGCCGAAGTTTGAATCTAATCCGTTTCGACCGGAATTGGCGACCATTCAGGATATTATTCAGGAAACCTCAAATATCCTTACTTTCCGAGTGGTGTTGAACGACGAGCAAAAGATGCGTGAATTTTCATTCCAACCCGGACAGGTCGGGCAACTTTCCGTCTTTGGGGTAGGAGAATCCACCTTTGTGATAAACTCGCCGCCGACTCGAAAAGATTATTTGCAATTCAGTGTGATGCGCACCGGTGAGGTGACCCAGCGGCTACACCAGATGAATATCGGTGATCAGATTGGGGTGCGCGCCCCTCTGGGCAACGGTTTTCCTGTTGAGAAATTAAAAGGTCATGACATTCTCTTTATCGCCGGTGGCATCGGCATGGCCCCGTTACGTACACTGCTTCTCTACATGCTCGACAACCGACGGGATTACGGTGATATTACATTGATTTACGGTGCACGTTCACCGGAAGATCTTTGCTACACCTATGAATTCGATGAATGGCGTTCCGGTGGGGTAAGGCTGGTGCTCACCGTGGACCGTGAATTTCCGGATTGGAAGGAGCGGGTGGGTTTTGTCCCTACAGTCCTGACCGAAGAAGCGCCAAGTTCATATAACTGCATCGCCGTTACCTGTGGACCGCCCATTATGATCAAGTTTGTTCTGATCGGGCTCAAAAGGTTGGATTTCGAAGATCATCAGATTATTACCACGTTAGAAAAACGCATGAAATGCGGAATAGGCATCTGTGGACGATGCAATATCGGGACGAAGTATGTGTGTGTTGACGGTCCGGTTTTCTCTTATGAAGAGCTGCGTCAAATGGTTCCCGAAATATAAAGACTCCAGGGCTCGGGAAGGTTGAACTTTCTCGCATATTTTTTCCGCTTACCGTGGGATAGAAGCTCCGACATTTTTAGTGATTATTCTTTATTCTTCTTTTTTTGCTCCTGTTTATCTGAAAAAGAAGAAAATTGATCAAAAAAGGATTTGAAGGGTGACAAACCGGCCATATTTGAAAAATCCCGTCCCATTTCGAGCCATTTTTTGAACTGATCGTCAACCGCATGTTTATGGGCAAGGTATGTTTGAATCATTTGTTGAAGATATTTCTCGAAAAATTCTCCCAGTACATTATCACCGTATTGAATGATCAGGTGAAGAACCGGTACCGGCAAAAGAATGTTTTTGTTTTTTGCTTCTTCCAGAATAATTTGGCTTAGAATAGAAGCGGTTACGTCCTCTTTGCTCTTTGCATCAACCACTTCCACCCGACGGCCGTGTCTGATTAGATCCGCCACCTGATTGAGCGTCACATAGGCGCTTTTTTCCATGTCGTACAATCGTCTGTTGCCATATTTTTTTAGTTTTACTTTATCAGGCATCCATTTTTCCTTTTTATTGAAAATAAATTTCACAAATTTATTTTATGCTGTATTGCAACATATAAACTGGTTTTAAAATATTATATTATATTTTAATTTTAATATATCTGTTAATATTAAAATTAATTTGAGATAGTTATTAGCTTATGCTTAAATAAATCTAAATCAAGTAAAAATCTTGTTGCAATGCAACATTTTTTCTTGACAAATAAAAATAGAAGATTATTATATAGACATCAACGGCGTAAGAAGCCAAAAAAAAATTTTAACAGGAGGAATTATTAACATGGATTCATCAAAGATTGCAAAGCAAATGATCGATTTTCAGAAAACAACGTTTGACAACACCTTCAATGCCATGGTTTTGCTTCAGGAGCAGACCGAAAGTATGGCCAGTACACTCCTGGATCAGGCAACATGGATGCCCGAAGAAGGAAGAACGGCGATCAATGACTGGCTGAAGGCTTACAAAAAAGGGCGTGAGGATTTCAAGAAGGGCGTGGATGAAAACTTTAAAAGAGTGGAAGATTTTTTTAGCGCATTCGATAAGGGGACAAAAACTAAAAAATAAGGAAAGGAGATAAATGTAATGGAACAATTTCAAATTATTAAGCAGATGACTCAATTCAACAAAACTGCATTTGACAACAGCTATAACACAATGACCATGTTTAGGGAGCAAAACGAAAAAATGGCAAACTCTCTGTTGGATCAAGCAACATGGATGCCCGAGGAGGGAAAAAAAGCCTTAACTGAGTGGATGAAAAGCTATAAAAAAGGTTGTGAGGATTTCAAAAAAATAGTTGACCAAAATTATAAAAATGTAGAAAAATGTTTTACCGATTTTAGTAAATAAAGTCAAATTTTAGGTGTGGTTCATGGCCAACCTGTAGGAACTCCAGGGTATGGCTATGAGCCACATAAGTTCTTGATTTATGAGGGGTAAACAAATATGGTTAAGGTGACGAACAGCCCGAATGATCCTGATTTTCTGAGCAATATATTTCGCAAAAACGCTTCTGCATTCTCTCACCTCATGAGTGCCTCACAAAAATACCTGACTGCTTTGTCCAAGTACGCCAATGATTTTGTGCTCCCCTATTTGATTGCTATAAGCTATTTCAATGATGTGGAAAAATACAAACTTTGGAGTACTTCGCCCCTGGAGACGGTTCAATCTTATATGGATCTTTTGGCGTTTAATCTTGACCTTATGGGTAAGGTTATAAGCGGCAGCATGCAAGCGATGGCTAGTTCCGGAAAAATGGAAATGGAAAACGCCATTACCGCCATGTTCAACACGCTTTTTTGTGCAGATGGTGAAGATGTGGAATCTTTTTTAGCACGACAGACGAAAATGATGGATGTTATGGCCAACAGGTATCCGCAGGCCATTCAGGACATTGAACCTGAATATGGATTTCACTTTGAGCGGGATGACACGATCAAGGTTGACGAAACTGATCGGTTTATTCTTTATCAGATCCTTCCGACGGATAAAAAAGTCAACGTCAATAAAAACGGCAAACCGGTCCTAATTCTTCCTCCCTATGTTCTGGGAGCCAATATTCTGGCCTTTTTACCCTATGAAAATAAGAGTTACACCCATTGTTTTGCAAATCAAGGGATTCCCACCTATATCAGAATCCTCAAGGATATCAATACGAATGAGGCGGTTCAGGTCATGACCGGTGAGGATGATGCCCGTGATACCCGCTTGTTCTGTGAAAAAATAAAAAAAATACATGGAAAACCCGTAACGTTGAACGGCTACTGTCAGGGCGGTTTTTTTGCCGTTTGCAATCTCCTTTCCGGTGAGTTGGACGGACTGGTTGATGCTCTGATCACCTGTGTCGCTCCCATAGATGGAACCAAAAGCAGGGGGCTGGCGAATTTTTTTGATAGTCTGCCCCAGCGATTTTATGATCTGGCTTACGGAACCAAAACCTTGCCCAATGGAAATAAAGTTGTGGACGGCAAACTTATGGGATGGATTTATAAACTAAAAAGTATCGAAGATGAATCCCCGATTGCTACGTTTTACAGAGATTTGATGATGTTCGGCCGACAGGGGGGTAAAGATGTGAAAATCAGCAAGACGGCGGCTGCAATTAACTACTGGATGAGCAATGAGCGTAATGATCTTCCCATAGAGATTACCCATAAGAGTTTTGTTTCCTATAAAATCCCGATTACCAAAGACGGAACGCTTCCGGTAACCCTTTTCGGCAGAAAGCTTAATTTTAAACGATTGCAGGACCAGGGAATTAAATGGCTTATCTGCTATGGCGAAAATGATGATCTGGTGGAGAAAGAAGCGGCCCTTGCACCTCTGGATTATATTGATGTCGAAGTGACGCCTTTCCCAAAAGGGCATGTGGCCATAGCGACCTCCTGGTCAAATCCAACGTCTGCATGTGCGCTTCATACCCGTTTCGGCGATCAAAACTATCGGGGACCGGTGCGGTTTCAGCTGGATTTAGAAGACAGCTTATAAGGAGAAGAATATTATGGAAGAATATTTTTACGAATTCTGGAAAAATCAATTAATTACCGTAGAAAAAGGACAAAAACAGATGCAGGACATGACAAAATTGATCCTGCAAGGGCTAAGTGGTTTTGAGGAAGTTCCAGAGATGTTCGGAAAGTTTTGCAGTATGGATTTTTGGTCCAAAGAGACTTGCGACTATATGAGAGCCTGGGAAATGACAACAGAAGACTTTCAGAAGTTCTTTAAGTATTACCTGGACTTGATGGGTTTGGTACCCAAGGATGAGTATCTGGAATTAGCAAATAAATACAATAACATGGATGAAAGTGTTGCTGATAAGATAAAAGAGATATCTAAACAGGTGAAAATAGTTGCTGATCAAGAGAAGATGATCACAGACCAGAAAAAGGAAATTGTTGATCAAAAAAAGC
>CAZDAB010000073.1:6926-10302 GCA_964502855.1 uncultured Desulfobacteraceae bacterium
AAAAAGAGATTGCCGGTCAGATAAAGTCTATAAAACAACTTCAAAGCCGGACAAGCGGTTAAAATGGCCTGACCAGGGAAGGATGGAAGACTGCCGATTCTACATTCCCGTTTCTGTGATCAGGTTTTCGAGGAGAAAGATTTCATGGACAGACATTTTCTGGAATTTTGGGGAAATTTTCTGATCAATGTCGCAAAAGGGCAGAAACAAATGGAAGACATGTCAAAATGGATGCAACAGGGTTTTGAAGGTTTTGATGAACTGACGGGTATGTTCAAAAAATTCTATGGTCTTGAACATATGGAGAAAGACACTCCAACTTATATGGAAACCTGGAAACAGGCATCAGAAAATTTCCAAAAGTCTTTTAAAGATTATCTGCGGCTGATGGGTGTGGTACCTAAAGACGAGCACTTGGCTCTGGTAAAAAAATATGAGGAACTCAAAGAAAAAGTTGCCGATCAGGAAGAAACCGTAAAACACTTACGGATGCTTTTGGAAGAAAAAAAGGTCGAGACACAGGGGGAATTGGTTCAAGGATTTCAGGAAATAATAGAAAAGCAGAACGAACAGTTTCAGGAAACAATGGAGACGCTGAGAAAATTTTTTAAAAAAGATAAAAATCAATCATGATCGTATCGTAAAAACTCAGAAAAACGACCCGTTTAAAAATCCATTCATTATAGATGGTAATAAAAAGAGAGGAGAACTATGCTGAACATTAAGGAATCCGTGGCGGTTATTACCGGCGGCGGCGGCGGCATCGGTCTGGCAGTGGCCAAATACTGGGTACAAAACGGAGGTAAGGTGGTTATCGCGGATGTGGCTGAAAAATTTCTGGAGCAGGGCGAGGCTGAAATTAAAGCGTTAAATGGTGACGTCGCTTCAGTGGTCTGTAATGTTACCAAGGAAGATGATTGTGCCAGACTGGCTGATATCGCAATTGAAACGTTCGGACAGATCAATCTGGTTGCCCCTTTTGCCGGGATTATTAAGGATGGACTGATGCTGTCCACGGACAGAGAAACCGGAAAAGTTAACAGAAAAATGTCCCTGGAGCAATTTCAGACGGTTATTGATATCAACCTGACCGGTGTGTTTTTAACCGTGCGGGAATGCGTTGAACGCATGATCAATCATAACTGCAAGGGGTTGATCTGTCTGGTATCTTCCACCGGTTCTCTGGGAACAGCGGGACAGATCAATTATTCCTCCAGCAAGGCTGCTATGTCGGTTATGCCAAAAGTGATCACAGCCGAGTTTTTCCGGCGGGGCCTGGCTGACAAGATCCGTTGCGTGGCCATTGCACCGGGCTATGTGGGAACTCCCATGGTAAAAGGAATGAATCAGAAAGTCCTGGATAAGATTATAGAACAGGTGCCCATCGGACGTCTGGTTGAGCCGGAAGAAGTGGCTGCTTTTGTTGGAGATATCTATCGCAATGAGGCCCTGGCCGGAGATGTTTTTTATATCCACGGCGGACTGCGTCTGGGATCCAAGGGATAGAATTTCCAAAATTTATAATTGGTTTAAGGTGAAATATTCTTGACCATCAAGACCAGGTCCTGATAATTTTCCTTAAAATCCTTGATAAAATTTTTGAGAACGGCAGCCTTCTGAAACCCCAGTTTTTCAAACAGAAAATAAGCTTCATCCAGGGCCGGAGCTAACTCGGCTGTGAGTTGTTCCAAACCAAAATCGGCGGCGATCTGCATTAGATTTTCGATGAGAATCGTTGCCAGACCCTTTTTTCTGTACCCCGGATCGCAGGTGATGCGGATTTCTCCCTGGTGTTTGGTCCAGCCCACGGGATCGAATTGCAGGGTGCCGTTGGCCACTATATGGTCAACATCCAGGGCAACAAGCGGAAGTATAACATCGTAATCAAGATTGTAGATCCAGTTTTCAATAACTTTGGGATCAGTAACATTGTCTCTGAGGCACATCCGATCTTCTGGGGGAAGCCTCAAGAAATACTCATGCAGAATTTTCTCGTCTTCTTTTCTAAGCGGCCGGATCGTAATCTGACTTCCATCTTTTAGATTTTCTGATTTAGGGTATTGATAAAGGATCATATGCTATTGCCCCCTTTCTGTTCATAAAATCAGGTATAATGATCGCATTATTTTGGTACTATCTATGGGTTACAATAGAACTCAATAGTGCCATTCCCGCTCAACGATAGTGGCAATTCCCATTCCGCCGCCTATGCAAAGAGCGGCTAATCCCACTTTGGCATCCCTCTTTTCCATTTCATAGAGTAACGTTGTTAATACCCTGGCGCCGCTGCATCCGATGGGGTGCCCCAGGGCAATGGCTCCGCCGTTAACGTTGACAATTTCCGGGTCCAGATTCAAGTCTTTCAGGCATGCTAAAGACTGGGCGGCAAAGGCCTCGTTGAGTTCCACAAGGTCGATGTCCTTGCCCAGTTTCTCCCTTACCTTATTAATGGCGCTTCGCACCGCATAAATAGGACCGGTGCCCATGAGCTCCGGTTCGCACCCTTGATAATCATACCCTATAATCTTGGCCATTGGCCTTATCCCCATCTTAAAAGCTTTGTCAGCGCTCATAATTATAAGGGCCGCAGCGCCGTCGTTTATCCCTGAGCTGTTTCCCGCAGTGGTGGTTCCGTCTTTGCGGAAAGCCGGCTTAAGTTTACTCAACTTTTCTACGGTAGTACCGAATCTGGGAAATTCATCGGTATCGAAAATTATTGGATCTCCTCTTCTTTGGGGGACTTGAACCGGGATGATCTCATCCTTGAAGCGGCCGGAAGTGATCGCCGCTTCCGCTTTTTGCTGGCTTATCGCGGCAAACTCGTCCTGTTCTTCCCTGGTAATTCCGAACTTTTGAGCAATGTTTTCTGCGGTAATCCCCATATGGGTATTCCCAAAAGAGCACCAAAGTCCGTCCTGGATCATGACATCAATAACCTGATCATGGCCCATTCTATGGCCCCATCTGCCATGGGGCAGTACAAAAGGGGCCTCGCTCATGTTCTCCATACCCCCGGCCACAATAATATCCGCATCCCCGGATTTTATGGCCTGGGCAGCCATGATTACAGTTTTCATGCCCGACCCGCAAACCTTGTTAACAGTGGTTGAAGGGATATATTGGCTGATTCCCGCCCTTTGAGCGGCCTGACGAGCCGGATTTTGACCCAACCCGGCCTGCAGGACATTACCCATGATCACCTCATCAACCTTTCCCGGTCGAATCTTGGCTCTGGCCAGGACCTCCTTTATAACAATGCTTCCCAATTCAACAGCAGTCACATCTTTCAAGCTACCCCCAAACGAACCCACGGCCGTGCGAACAGCGCTCGCGATCACCACTTCACGCATAAAATCTCCTTTATCTATAACCTATA
>CAZDAB010000074.1:0-10221 GCA_964502855.1 uncultured Desulfobacteraceae bacterium
GGGTTTTAACGTCCTCACGGTTAATGGCAAAGTTAAACAGATCTTCTCCGGCTTTTTCAACGCCTGTTTTTTTATCTTCCGAATGTTCCATTGTTACATGACCTCGTTGTTCGATTCAAATAATTTACCTGTCGGGGTGTCTTTCTTAACTCAAATGACAGCGGCTAAAAACAGCACTCCCAGGCTTGCGACCATCAGACCGGCGATGGTCTCGATCAAATTCTCCAGGGTAAGCGCCAGGCTTGTGTGCCTTTCAACCATACCCAGCGAGACGGCTTTGCCTGATATAACCATCACTACGACGCATGTGATGGTCAGGGCCATACCCATAGAAATGGTAATCCCCAGCATAATACCCAATCCGACCAGTTTCATGGATAGGGCAAACAGCATGACCATCACCACCCCCGAGCATGGAATCATTCCGACCACCAATGCGGATAAGAACGGACCATAGAAACGGCGCTTGTGGTTCCCATTATAAGGCGGGTGATCGCCTTTTACACTTTTTATCCATTTGTAACTGCTTTTGATCAGAATACCCAAACCCAGACAGACAATCAGACTGAAGCTAATCATTTGGGTGATGCGGGTCACATCTTCCAGTGTGCCTGTAATGCTCTTCTGTAAAATAATATGGATGATCAGCACAAACAGGATCCCCGACAAACCGTGAAACAGTGCAATAAAGCTGCCGAAAAACATGCCCCGAAATAATTTCGGACGCTGAGATAAAATATACGATACGGCCAGGGCTTTGCCATGCCCCGGGCCGGCCGCGTGGAGCATCCCATAGGCAAAAGCAACCAACAATAGGAAGGCCAAAGGTTTCACGCTGTGGGTCGCCTTGGCCTCGCGCACCAGATCCGCCATTTTCCGGTTGAGTCGGTGCTGCCATTGGGTGATTATGGACAAAAACGAATTCTTGGCAGCAGGATTCGTAGTCATTTGATGGGTTTTTGATTTGGGTTTGGCGGTAAACGGGTTTTGTGCAAAGACCGGCTGCAGCATGACTACAGTACAACCCACCCAAAGGTAAAGTAAAAAAAACGTAATTCTCATGACTTTAACTTGAATTTCAGAAATAGTGCCCAGGGGTTGATCATGCCAAAATAAATCGAGGTGGATTTGTCTTCTTTGATGGCGCTTTCAATCACAAATCGATCTCCATTCTCAACCCGTGCGGGCCGTTTTTTGGCAAAGAAGATAGCGGTATAATATGTAGGATCATATGTGGCGATGACGATTTCTTTAAACAATTCATGTGCTTTCACATGGCACGGAACAAAAAAGTGATAGGAAAGCTTGCCGTTTTTTAAAATCGCGTTAAAATCCGTGAACCACTTCACGTTGAAGGACTGACCATCGATTTTCACGAAAATAAAATAATCGTATTCAGCGATATATGAAAACGCTTTTTCTCTTACCACCACAACTTCGGCCGGTTCCAGTGTGCTGTTTTGGTTTTGATCGAAATCCATAGCGATCATGCTGCTGAACATCTCATCGAAATGCCACTCCACACCAAATCCTGCCAGACCTTGATTGTCAAACACGACTTTCAATCGCTGGACAATAAATACATGTGGATGGGCAATCACATCGGAACCCATGAACAACACATTCAAAAAAAGAATCAGATATAATCCCTGCTTTACGACACGAATCATGTGCATTTGACCATCAGCAATTTTATTTTTGGGAACCTTTTTAAAAAATGTTGATAATTGCTCCATAAGGGAGCGAATCTTGCTGTGCGATATTTATGACATAAATATCGTACAAAGTCCATACCCGGCCTCACCAAGCCAGGGCAAAGACAATTCCGAGGTCCCGTCGCAGGATCACGGGGTCGAATTTTAGGAGCGGCTCAACAGGGGAAATTGTGGTTGTGGAAAAACGTTGTTTTTGGTGTCAAAACGGCTCAACGCGAAATTTGTGCCCGATATAGATTTATGGATGGGAACTAACTCATGGCACACAGATAATTTTTCATATCAGGAGAGTTCTCATGGTCCGGGAACTTTTTGACCAGTTAGGTCATTATTTTTTTGGACTGTTCTTTTTTGACCAGATTTTCATTAAGAATTTTGGCGATACAAAAATAGGCCTCGGGAATCATTGCGTGATTCGGATGAACCTTTGTAAAATGAACGCAGTCCTTGTAGGCTTCTTCGGCTTTTCCGGTTTGAGCCAAAAATTGTGTGATCTGGAACGTGATTTTTGGATCAGGAGTAAAGCCGGATTAATGCGATAAACATTCTTTATATACCTCACAGGCCTCGGTGTTTATCTTTTTTTTGCTCAGAAGGTCAAAATGGGTGTCCTATGACACATAATATTGACCGGAAAACCGGAATTAAGGGAAAGTGAGAAACACAAGATGTAGGGTCGGAGGCAAACATGGACTTGGCAATAATTTTTAACCAGAGTGGTCGATATCTAAATATTATCACAACCTATTGACATTATATAATATTTCATGTACTGGCAAGCTGTAACGAAGGCAAATTGACACATCCAGCGAAACATCCCCATATAATTAAACTTTTCAACCTATTTTCATCTCAAAAACACACCGAGTATTAGACAATCTAGTACCATTTTGGTGCCAAATCTAATGCCAAAGTACTATAACCCTCACCTCCATCTAGTACCTTTTACCTAGAAAATTTTCCCTGAAAAATACGAACATTTTAGTACTTTTGGCGTATTGACTTTTTTCTATAAACTGGTAAAAAAAAATGGATGAAAAGGTTCTCCTGTTTCACATCTTATGCCTGAAAGGTCCATCCTGTTCTCTTTCCCATCCAGTTTATCTTTCATTTTTTCATCCAAATGATTTATTTAATTGGAAGCAGCGGTCCTGTTTTATTACTTTTTCTGCAATAATTTTCAGATTTAGCAAAGTTCCTAGAAGTTGGGGAATGGAGGTGGCAAATGAGACGAATCCAAAGTATATTCTTTCTTCTCGTCATTGTTACGATGACAGCCCCAGTAGCGCACGCTTCTTTGTCAACACCGACTGGTTTATCCCTCGGTGATCAGTTCCATTGGGCATTCGTTACGGGAGTTATTCATAATGCAGAGAGTACAGATATCGGCGATTATAATGCTTACGTCACCGAGGATGCCAAGAACGGTGTCTTGACAGCTGAAGTTGCTGGCGACTGGAAAGTGATTGGTTCTACGGCTTCAGTTAACGCAAGTGAGAACGTGGGAAACATTACCCACCCGATCTATAACTTAGCAGATGAGTTGGTTGCAGCGAACGGCGCGGATTTGTTCGACGGTAATAATTTAACCAATCCGATCGACCGTGCTGAGAACGATTTGGTGGTACGTGGCTGGTGGGTTTTGACCGGTACGCTTTCCGATGGCACCGCCGCACCAGGGTACGTCGATGACCCTCCCGAAACCCCTATTGATCATACTGGTGCTTTGGGCGATCTTTTTCCAGTATTCGGCGAGACTTATACATTCGGCTGGCTCGACATTACCGGAGGGACGGCGCATTATGAGATTTCTTCATATGGAGGTCGTTTGTACGCAATCAGCGGGATACAAACGGTTGTACCTTTACCAGCCGCCCTATGGCTATTAGGTTCTGGGTTAATCGGTATTGTAGGGATCAGGAGGAAGTTTAGGAGCTAAACGACTCAACAGGATTAAATGATAATCAAGGCAGTATAGCACTTCCTATTACCTTGCCCCAAGCGGACAAGGTATTAACAATAATAAGCAAAGGAGCGAAAACATGAAACACACAAAATTTTCGCGTTGGGCCATGATCCTTATGGCGGTGTTTTTTACACTGTTATTGGCCTTATTCACCCCGGTCTGGGCAGCTGATGATACCCAGACAGGTACGGCGGGCACACTTGGAGCCAACGGTGCATCCGGTAATCCAGGCGGTGACTGCACGGACGGCGGTGTGGGCGGTGATGCCACCGCTTCAGCGGTAACGACCGATACCACCAATAGCGCAACTGCAACCGGCGGTGTCGGTGGTGATGGGGGTGATGGTGTTCCCGCCGGTGCAAATGGCGGTGACGGCGGCAATGCCAATGCCACGGCCGGTTCAACACCAGCGTCTGGCAATGCCACAGCCACAGCCACCGCTAATGGTGGGTCGGGTGGTACAGGCGGTACCGGGGGCTTGGCCTCGGGCACCGGTACACCTGGCCAGAACGGAGATGGTGGTGACAGCGGCAGTGCTTCTCTTGTCACAGTATCTGGTACATCCACTGATGGCGGAACTGTTGACGTGACAGGTAGGGTCAATGGCGGTGACGGCGGCGGTGTAACAAGCGGCACCGGTGGAAATGGGGGAAATGGCGCTTCAGTGAGCCTGACAAACGCGGTGGACGGTTCCACATCAGGGTACCCTTGCACTGAGCCAGGGAGCCTATGGCGGAAGTGGCGGCACTGTGTATGATGGAACTTTGGGCACTGCCGGGAGCGCCTATAGTTCCCTTACCAAGACCTCAGCAACCAGCAGTTCGCTTCGTTTAACTACCCGAGCTACCGGGGGAACCGGCAGTTCACGTATTTCGAGCAGCGGCACTGCAGGTAATGGCGCAGATGGCACCGCAATAAGCTCAGCAACCAACAGCGCAGGCACTGCGGAAACACACGCGATTGCGAACGGCGGTGCCGGCGGCTGGGGACTTAGTGGCGCAAATGGCGGAACCGGTTGTAATGCCTATTCAACGGCGACTTCAAGTACCAGTAGCGATAACTACTCGGTAAGTGTCAACGGTACAGCCTATGGCGGAAGCGGCGGCATCGTTGACCGGGCGGGTCCGGCTCGCACGGCAGGTTCTGGGGGTTCGGCCGTGAGCAGTTCGACCGGCACCGCAACGGTTAACAACTGGGTCTATGTCAGCGATTATGCCGCAGGTGGTGATGGCGGTCCGGTTTGGAGCGGTATTCCCGGCAGCGGCGGAGCCGGTGGTACAGCCACGTCCACGGCTTATGGCAGCAATGCGGGGAGCCTGTCGGTGGGTGTGTATGCCAATGCCCTGGGTGGTGATGGGGGCATCGCTTCATCAGGATATTTGGACGGTGTTCCTGGCAATGCCATGGCAATGGCAGAGGGCGTTGGCGGGGGCAATGTTGACGTGTATTCGACAGCTATCAGCGGGATCGGCAGGAGCTCCGGTTTTGGAACTTCAACCGCAACCGCCACCGGAACGAGCGGCCAAGCAACAGCCGATGCGACTTCATATCATCAGGGCATGGTCAACTATCTTAATGCCAGGGCAATCGCACCGGTTTCGAGCACGGTGGTTGCAGAATCACGCTCCGCAATCGACCTTACGGCAGTGGATGCTCCCCATGATCTGAACGCGGCAACCTATGCAATGGGCCAACCGCATGGCGCCGATTTGACGAGTACCCTTGCAGGCAATCCATGGGTTAATTCCAACTTCGATATGGGGGGCACCAGTGATATTTTTTTATTGGCCACAATGAGCGGATGTTATCCGGACGAGGGTTCACCCACAAGTAAAACCTTTTCCAGCTTTATCGATATGGACGTGGACATGTCGGAGCTAACTGAGCAGGCCCTCCTTGTTGGCCTGATGAATCCGGAATATGGTGTTGATGGGTTCGACTCATTACAATTTCGCATCAAACAGGAAGACTCGTTGGTGTATGATACAATATTCACCGACCTCTCTTCGGCATTAAGTTTCTTTAACGATAACACCCTCAATCTGGGCGATTGGTCATCAGGTCTAACCGGAGACCTTGATCTATCATTCTATTTTGATCTTACTACTGATGATCTTGGAGAAGGTTTCAGGTTTGATTTTATTGCGGGAAACTCAACGATCGGATCCGGCCCTCCGGTCCCTATCCCTTCAGCTGTCTGGCTTTTAGGTTCGGGCTTGATAGCTATTGTCGGGGTTAGGAGAAAGTTCAAGAAATAACAGATTGAACAGCATCAAACTATAACAAAGGCAGGGTCATTTATTTGGCTCTGCCTTTTCTAATATCCGACTTTTGATTACTGCAATATATTTTGAATCTGAAAATGGCTTTCAGAACTTGTGTTATCGAATTGTCAGAATAAAAAATTAAACATAGATAACCGGGACATTAAATTGACTTCGAATCTTTCTTGAAGTTTCAATCCCATCAATCTTGGCATACAGATCAAGATTAAGCGCAACAACATCAGGCCTCTTCCTCTCGATTTCTAATAGAAGCTTTTCCTTTGTATAAATATAAGATTCCATTTTGAACCATCCATTGATTACCAGGCACCGGATATTATTTTCGGGTCCCTTTTCAAATAACATCATTGTTAGGCCTGACATGATAGAAAACCATCTATGCCATTTTGTGAGATCTCGTTTAAAATAGGAAAATATCTTTTTAAGCACACTCAAGAATCTTTCTTTCATGGCCTAAACCCTCCGATCACTTTTTCTGTTTCTTCAAAAAATCTTTTACCGACTGAATGACAAGGTCTTTCAATGAAATTTGGTACCCGGGTTTTCTTCGATTTCTTTTAAGACTTTCTTAACCTGTTCTATTCTTTGGTCTTCAGCAGAAAGCAGCGCAACAGAAAGCGTATACCTGTATTCTTTTTCGCCTATTTCGAATTCAATCTCTTGTGAAATACTAAATGACGGCACATCTTCAAAATTAATTTTCTTTTCACCAACTTCATGTTCAACTATCGCATCCCTTATTTCTTCTTTAAGCTGTTCGTTGTGTCTTTTTAAAATTTCGATAACCTTAAGCATTTTAAAGTCCCTCACTTTCCCCCTGAAGTAATCCACGGGCAGGGTCCAGGGAAGATCTTTTCAGCCGTACGTGCCTAGCCCGTGAGTTGGTTTTTGATAGCTTTCTTTAGCAACTCGATAATCAGTTCTTGGATAGTCACCCCCTTTTTGATTGCCAGAATTTTTACCTCTTTCCACAACTTGTCATCAACATCTTTTAAATTATACGCTGCCATACATACCTCCCTTTAATGTTTTTGCTAATTATAAACATTATAAATATGTATGTCAATTAATTTTATTATGTTTATTATAAATAACTCCTAAGTGCCTAATTATTCGTTTAACCTTTGGTATTCGTTTATTCGTAATCGTCGTTTCTCGGCGCTCTTATAGGGCAAATCCATTCTCGGGGTTTCGTTCTTTCCATTTTGATGATATATGAAAAAAAGTAGGGGTTGATTCAGGTTGATAGAATGGCAAGTTATGTTTTTAAAAGATCCATTTTCATGAGGTTATCTCCATTAACGCAGAACACCCCTCAAAACAAATTCAAAAGGAGAAATAATGAAAGTGCATAAAATGTTATTCGCTGTCTCTATGACTCTTTTACTCGTTTCATCGGTAGCCGTAGCTGGTGATTTTGACTGGATCAGGAATTTCAATATCAAAGCTGAAGCAGACCCATCAGGATTCCGGGCAAGGCTTGCAACTCGTTTTCAAATAGGTGACGCACAAATCAAAATCGTGCTCAACAATGTTGAAAACCCTTCAGACGCCTATATGGTGCTCCGGCTCGGAGAAATGTCAAATCTGCCTACAGAATTCGTTATTGAAAAATACAAATCTGGTAAAGGCAAAGGCTGGGGCGCACTTGCCAAGAGTCTGGGAATAAAGCCCGGATCAAAGGAGTTCCATGCCCTGAAACGTGGCCAAGATTTTTACGATGACAATGATAAAGGCAAGGGCAAAGCGAAAAGCAAAGGCAAGGGCAAGAAATGATGATGAAGGCATCTTACTCCTATTTGTATGGAGTGAAATAAGCAAATAGTTGGAAAATAAAGAATGCCCAAAGTGTGGAAAACTTTAGTCAACGCCATGAAGTTTCCTTGATATATGTAAGTTTCAGGAATTGGCTTCAGGTTGCGTTCTTGGCAAGATATTGCGAGTTTGATGTCGTATGAAAACCCTTACTTTTTAATAATTCAATTGTCTGAACGAGGCCAATAAAAATACAGATTCATAGACACCCCTTCCTCACCTAAAAATGAAAAGGATGTCTATGAATAACAAATATTAGGGAGTCGTTTCTCTGATAGAAAGATATATTACGTGACTCCATTACTCCATCTTTTTCTTTGCCTTCTCAGCAGCTTCTTCAGCCCCTTCCTTCACCATCTCAGTGGTTTTTTCGGCCCCTTCTTTTGCCATCTCAGTGGTTTTTTCAGCCCCTTCCTTCACCATCTCAGTGGTTTTTTCGGCCCCTTCTTTCACCATCTCAGTGGTTTTTTCGGCCCCTTCTTTTGCCATCTCAGTGGTTTTTTCAGCCCCTTCCTTCACCATCTCAGTGGTTTTTTCGGCCCCTTCTTTCACCATCTCAGTGGTTTTTTCGGCCCCTTCTTTCACCATCTCAGTGGCCTTTTGAGGTTCACTGACAGTGGCTTTTTCAGCCTTTTCGCTCTGCCCACACGCAACGAAAAACAATAGGCAGACTATACTCAGTAAAATTGCAGCTCTCTTCATAATTCTTCCTCCTTGATAAGATTTAAAATGATTTGCCTGTACCCAAATACATTGGTAAAATTTTTTATTTATAAATGCAACTCATTTAATTTGAAATCATTAACTCCAAATTGTTGATAGCTGCAATTTATCAGGGCTCGATATAATTTAAAAAACATTGTGTTTTCGGATATCATAAGAGCATACTCTTCGAGAGGGATTTTTATTTTTTGCAATTTTGTAATAAACACGATATATGTATTATAAATTTAGATGTTTAAAGCTGAACTTTTGGCAAGGTATCAAAGTTTTTTTATACGCTCGATTGTTATCGGTATTCTCAATAATTCACAGGTTGATGCCAACATGGGATACTGGCAGGGTGTACGATCTGATATTTTCGATAAGACATACTAAAGTGGAGAGAAGTATGTTATGTAGCCAAACTATAATTCCACAATGATTCTAATAAATTCAAGGTTAAGACCCTATGCATATCGACCGAGGCCCACGGGAAAATTGGCTCAGAACTACCCCTATAATCCCCCTCAAATTTTCGTTTTAAGAAAAACCTCAGTAGCTGAGACTTGATTTTTAATGAGCTGCCCTCATTGACCAAAAATGCTGATCATCCCTCAGGTCTTGCAAAAAGGGCGATTTATGAATATATTTGATGAAAAGTACAAATATTACTGTAGGTGGAGTTATGAAAAAGAGCGATTTTCAGCAGTTTAATGGAAAAGACGGAAAGCCTGCTTATATAGCATATAAAGGCCATATTTATAATGTGAGCAAAAGTAAACATTGGAAGAATGGTGCTCATATGAATAGCCATATGGCTGGTGAAGATTTGACAGACGCTTTTTATGACGCTCCTCACGGAGTGGAAGTTTTAGAAAGACTTGAGAAGGTTGGAATATTGGAAGACGAAACAGAATACTCACCTGCAGATGAGAGGAAGGAGGCATTAAGAGACCTTTATAGAAAATTTCATCCTCATCCTATGCTTATCCATTTTCCTATTGGATCACTCTTTCTTGGAGCCGTTTTGCAGTTTTTGTGTTTGATTACAAGAAATTCCTCATTGGAAAATGCTGCTTTTTATGCGTTTGTTTTTGGAACCCTATTTGAATTTCCTGCGGTTATATCAGGGATAATTAGCTGGTGGCTAAACTATGATTTGACATTAACCTCTATTTTTAAGAATAAATTGATATTTTCGATCATCCTTCTATTAATAAGCTGTTTTATTGTTATCATAAGGTTTTGCATTGCTGACATTTCCTTTCAAATAAATATTTTCTCATTGATATACAATATTGCAATTTTCAGTAGTATCATTGTACTGGTTATTCTAGGATACCATAGCGGGAAGATAACTTGGCATTGATGAAGCTCCCCGCCGCAAGCGGATGGGGTATTCAAAACCACAATAAAGGTCTCTTTATCAAGGAGTAATCTATGAACGAAAAAAAGAAAAAAAGGATCAAAGAATTGGAAGAAATGATTGAAATTGTCCTTCTGTCGATACCAAGGGAGATTGCTTCTCAGAAATATTATCAAAAAGCTCTCGAAAAAGCATCAAGCGATACTACTATTAAATTCTTCAAAACTTTTGTGGAGGAGGAGAAGAAGCACGAGGCAAATCTTAAAAAGATTCTAAAAGATTTGCAGACTGAATTGAAGCAGTTAAAAAAGTCTAAGTAGTGTTTGAACGATAATCCCTAAGATACTGATATAGATTAAATTTATGGCATAA
>CAZDAB010000075.1:0-10176 GCA_964502855.1 uncultured Desulfobacteraceae bacterium
TTTTATATCATAAATTTATTTAGCATGACTTCGTAACGTGAAAATCGGTGTTCAAGAAAAGAAAAACCCGGGACACGGTCACTCATTACGTCTGTGATACCTGTGGTGAACTTGACTGCATCTGTCACAGAGTGAACGATAAATCAAATAAATGAATAGTTAATTTCCGGGGATAAAAATGAGAAAGCATGATGTTATTATTTTCAGACCGTTTTCGTTCACCGTCGGCCAAAAATTGCACATTGACGGAGGGCCGAGAAGTGGTGACTGGGAAGTAATCGATCTAAGTGATCGCAAGGTTAAACTCCGCTGTCCGGTTTCCTTACGTGAATTTGAATGGAACCGTTTTTGCTACTTTGTTGAAGAGCGTTCAGGAGTTGTTTGGCCTCAAGGAAAAGAATAGGTTGTCTGAGGTGCTAATGAATAATCTATAGCCCAAATCTCTCTTGAAGTCGTCGGGACAACTCTTTCACAACTCTAAAAGCCTTTTCAACGGTTTTTTCTCCGTCGGGATTTACAAGACAGCACGTGGCCGGGGAAATCAAGCTTCTCGATATTATAAATTCCCTGTCTATCCCTTTATCAGCCAGGAAATTCCATACTTCTATCAGTCTTGCTTCCAGGGTATTTATATTTTCAGCTTCAAAAGGTTCAAAATTTGTCGGCACAATACCCCATACAATTACGCCGCCGCGATCAAGGAATCTTTTTATTGCTTCCGAATATGATGAAAATATTTCTCCATTCTGATAAATATCAAGGGAAAGAATATCAAGATCAAGACCCAGAAGAAAATCCCAATCAGGATTTCCGCATAAATGGACACCTCTCGGCCTTTGTATCATGGCAAAAAACTGTTCCATTTCGTTTTTGGCTTTCGTGCTGTCGTAGCCTGAAAGAGCGCTGAACAGAAATTGCAAGCCGGGTTCATCAACAAACATAAACGCATTGGGATTCATCTGTTTAAGCCGGTCAAGCTGAACATTTATGCGCCGTGACATAAATTCGAACATAAAAGGTCTTACCGTGTCATCAAAAAGAATCGGCCTCTTATTCTGATCAAGCACATTTAAGCCAAAACTTATGGGGCCTTCCAACTGGCCTCTTATGGCGGGCCTGTCGGAGAAGTCCATTTCAAGGAAACGATGATAAACCACCGAATATTCCTTGCTGATATCAAAATATTCAGGTTCGTTAAAATGAGCCATGGTTTCTTCAAATTCCATGATGAATTTTTCCATGGAAAAACGAAGGGTTCGATTTTCCATGTCCAGTAAAATGCCGGGGAAGTGTTCGGCCGCCTGAACATACATGTCTTCAGTGTAACTGACATGAGGAAGCTGCGGCCAGAATGGAATATCCATGGTAAGAGCCAGATCCAAAGCTTTGTCCACATCTTTATGGGGCATTACCGCCATTGCCGTAGTATGAAGATTTCCGGGAATTGTCATAACACGATTACCTCATCACTTTACCCGAACATTTCATGGAAATTTATGTTAGCCCTTTTTATTAATACAATAAACGTGCCAAGCTATTTAATAAAATTTTATGACATAGCTTGGCATAAACTTTGCGATATTTTACGTCTAGATGATTTGTTAAAATTCATTCAAACAAATGAATAGTGATACCATGATATTTGATTCCAAATTGAATGGCATATTTAAAATGGCTGAAAACCTTGAGAATAACGGAGATAGGCTTTGCGGGATATCAGCTAAAAATGTTTACCATTCTTCGGTCAAAGAGCTTATTTCTCTTCATGAAGAATTGCAGATCCTGTCTCATGATACAAATCTGTATCATAAATAAAAACGGGACGCTTTTTTATTTCATCTCATGTGAAATGAACTTTTTCTATAAAAAGATATTGGGAAGCTCGGTATTTTTGCACCTATCTCTATGGCATCATGGATCCGAGAAAATCCTCGGAATGCTTACGAGTATAAGAAAGGTTTTTACGAACCCTTGTGCATTAAGTTCTAACGACACTTTTTTTAAAAAATCGCCGCTAAGGTTAGAGTTATATCACTGAAATCAGGTTTCAATGTATCGTTAAGATTGTTAGCCGCGTTCTTGGGTGAAAATATAGACCAGGTCTTCAAGAAATTGTAAAAATTATAGTTTTCAAGGGATTACTAAGAACATATTAATACAATCATCCCTGGCACGAATTTTGATTCCTTTTAGTTACATATTGAATAAGCGGGTATAATTCATCAGTGGAGAAAACATAGTCGTGAAGCCCTGTGATATAAATATCAAAAGAACCCTTCAATTAGCAGACAAAATGATCGAACTTGCGGAACAAGGAGACGCCGAAAGAGAAGATACCGGCTGTGGTATTCTTTACGGTGTTTTGCTCGATTCTGCCTATAAACTGAAAAGACTTGCGGAAAAAGAAAAGGAAAAACACATTAAGAAAGGTTGGTGGAAAAATGACTTTGAATAAAGAATGAGTTGTGATTCCTGCCGTAACCACTAGATTTAAAACAGACAAAAAGGAGAAAAAAACATGGGGAGTTTAAAAGGAACTCAAACAGAGAAAAATCTTTTAACTGCGTTTTCGGGTGAATCGCAGGCGAGAAATCGCTATACCTATTTTGCGAGTAAGGCCAAAAAGGAAGGCTATGTTCAAATTTCGGATATTTTTACTGAAACGGCGAACCAGGAAAAAGAACATGCCAAAAGATTGTTTAAATTTTTAGAGGGCGGGGAAGTTGAAATAACAGGAGCGTTTCCCGCAGGGGTTATCGGTACGACCCTGGAAAACTTGAAGGATTCGGCTGCGGGAGAACATTATGAGCAGACGGAAATGTACCCGGAATTTGCAAAAACGGCTCGCGAGGAGGGCTTTGATAAATTAGCAGAGGTATTTGAGGCCATCGCAATTGCGGAAAAACAGCATGAAAAAAGGTATGTGGACCTTGCGGCCAATATAGAAGCAGGCAAGGTTTTTAAAAGGGATCAAAAGGCTACCTGGCGCTGCCGCAACTGCGGTTATCTGCATGAAGGAAACGAAGCCCCGGAAATGTGTCCGGCCTGTGATCATCCCCAGGCCCATTTTGAACTGCTTGGGGAAAACTGGTAACCCTTTTTGGGGACACAGATAAACACATATTATCAGGATTTTAATAAAGAAAAATCTGTGATTACCTGCCCGCTTGTGCCTTGCATGGCAGGCGGGTCTGTGAAAATTTGTGTCCTATTTTTTTAAATGGAGGAAATAAAAAATGGCCAAAAGACTTGAAGTGTACAAATGCGGCGTATGTGGAAATATCATTGAAGTGCTCCATGCGGGCAAAGGCAACCTTGTGTGCTGCGGCCAACCCATGAATTTGCTTGTTGAAAACACGGTTGATGCGGCTAAAGAGAAGCATGTGCCGGTGATTGAAAAAGTCGACGGCGGCGTGAAGGTTAGGGTAGGAGAAGTTGCCCATCCCATGGAGGAAAAACACTGGATTGAATGGGTTGAAATTATTGCGGACGGCAAAACTTACCGGCAGTATCTCAATCCCGGCGACACTCCAGAAGCAACCTTCAATGTGACTGCCGACCGGATTACCGCACGTGAGTACTGCAATATTCATGGGTTATGGAAAGCATAAAGGAGGATGCTTATGGGTGAAGAACTGAACCTTTCATGCGCTCGGCCGACAGGGGGACCTGTTGGAGACCCGGTTGAAACAGATGAAAAAAAGGATGACAAAAAAATAAAGGAGGAATCGAGAATGATAAAAGTGGGCCGAAAAGCACCGGATTTTACCGCGCCTGCATACCATAAGGGCAAATTTACTTCAGTAAGACTGTCAGAGTATCTGGGGAAATGGGTTGTGCTGTGTTTTTATCCCGGCGACTTTACCTTTGTATGAGCCACCGAACTTTCGGCAGTTGCCGAAAAATATTCCGAGTTTCAAAAGCTGGGTGTGGAAATCCTTACAATGAGTATTGATAGTATGTTTGTTCATAAGATGTGGGACGATAAGGAATTGTCAAAAATGGTGACCGGCGGGATCCCTTATCCCATGCTGTCAGATGCGGGCGGCCGTGTGGGAACCGTTTATGGTATTTATGACGAAGATGCCGGTGTTGAAACCAGAGGGAAATTTATCATCGATCCGGAAGGTGTTGTCCAAGGGTACGAAGTGCTCTCTCCTCCGGTGGGAAGAAATGTCAATGAAGCCCTAAGACAAATCCAGGCCTTCCAGCTTGTGCGGGACAGCAAAGGCACGGAAGCAACCCCGGCCGGATGGCAACCTGGAAAACCGACTCTCAAGCCAGGGCCTGATCTGGTAGGAAAAGTCTGGGAGGTCTGGAAAACAGATATGGCCTTCTGATCTCCTGATTAAGACGCTGTGTTGTAAAAATGTTATGCATATATTAAAATGAAATAATCAATAACGAACATAAGGAGAAATAATGCCGGAACCCGAAGAGATGTGTCAGTGTCAGACGGTAAATTGCGGATGTATATACAACCCGGACAAGGGTGACAGGAGAGGAAAAATTCCTAAAGGCACTCAGTTTAAAGACCTGCCGAAAGACTGGAAATGTCCGGCTTGCGGTGCAAGCAAGAAAATGTTCAAGCCCCTGGCCGGTCCCGGTTCAGTGTTGGCTGGTGATTAAATAGTGCCTGAACGAAAACTGTCTTTTCCGCCAATATCTGCGTCAGACGTAAATTTTAAGCCGCCACCGAACTTTGGCGGGTTAATCCTCGAAATACTAACAGTATTCCTGTGGTTAAAATTTTCGTCTTCCTTGATCTTAACGAAAAATCCTAGTTTTCGTTCGGGCACTAAATAGCAATAATTGGACACGGATTTGTACAGACAATCTTTTTTGAACAACTAAAAAAAATCGAAAAAAAAGAGAGTTAAAGATGGACAAGTACGTGTGTTCTATGTGTGGATATATTTATGATCCGCGGCAAAAAGATCCGGAAAGCGGCATAGCTCCCGGAACCGGATTCGAAGATCTTCCCGATGATTGGAAATGTCCGGGTTGCGGTGCATCAAAAAAACAATTTAAGAAGATGCGGACCCAGTAAGAATAATGAAACTTAACCATAAGAAAATAGTATTAAGGATAGAAAGATGAATCCAATTGAAATAGCAAAAGACATTTATGATGTTGGAGTAATCGATTGGAATATCCGGGATTTTCACGGATATTCCACCTATCAGGGCACGAGCTATAATTCATTTTTAATCGTGGATGAAAAAATTGTCCTTATCGATACGGTAAAAAAGGAGTTTTCAGACCAACTTCTGGAGAACATCGCTAAAATTGTCGATCCTAAAAAGATTGACTATGTTATCAGCAACCACACGGAAATGGATCATTCCGGAGGTTTGCCACGGGTCATGCACAAAATTGGGGAAGACAAGCCCTTGTATTGTTCAAAAATGGGGTTGAAAAATCTTTCCCGACATTTCCCACAGAATTGGAATTATCATGGAATCGCAAATGGGGAAACGCTGAGTGTGGGCAAAAGAACTCTGATGTTTTTAGAAACCCGGATGCTTCACTGGCCGGACAGCATGTTTACCTACGTGAAAGAGGATAAAATTCTCTTTTCCAGCGATGCTTTTGGTCAGCATTATGCCGGGCATGAAAAATTTGATGATCAGATCGGCGATTCAATCATGCCCCATGCCAAGAAGTATTTTGCAAACATTCTCCTCCTGTATTCACCGTTGATACTTAAACTTTTGGAAAATGTGACGGAACTCGGTTTGGAGATTGATATGATATGCCCGGACCACGGGATTATCTGGCGAAAGGACCCGGGAAGAATTATCAATGCTTATGCCAAATGGTCAAGTCAGGAACCTGAACAAAAAGCGGTTGTCGTATATGACACCATGTGGCATAGCACCGAAACAATGGCCAAGGAGATCGTTCAAGGTATTGTTGAAGAAGGCGTTATTGCCAGACCCATGCACATCCGAAGTTCTCACCGGAGTGAAATTATGACCGAAGTTCTGGATGCCGCTGCCGTTATCGTTGGATCGCCGACCATTAATAACCAGCTGTTTCCTACGGTCAGCGATTTTTTGACTTATATGAAGGGACTTAAGCCCAAAAATAAAATCGGTGCCGCCTTTGGTTCTTATGGATGGAGCGGTGAGTCGGTTGCGCTGATTAACCAAGAGCTTGAAGCCATGAAATTTGATATCATAGACCCGGGTGTTAAGATTCAGTATGTACCGGATCAAGATGGCAAAAACGCCTGTTTGGAACTGGGCAGAAAAATCGGTCAGGCAATCAAGAAATAGACGTTACACAGTGTAAATTGCAAGAAAAAGCATAAGGGGGTGCTAATGGATGTAGTGCTTCTTTCACGGCTGCAATTTGCGGCAGCTACCATGTTCCACTTTTTATTTGTTCCTTTTACCCTTGGTTTATCGATTTTGGTTGCATACATGGAAACCAGATACGTTATAACCGGGGACCCAACTTATCTTCGCATGACAAAATTCTGGGGCAAGCTGTTTTTGATTAATTTTGCCCTGGGTGTTGTTACGGGAATCACCCTTGAATTTCAGTTCGGAACCAACTGGTCTCGCTATTCGGCTTATGTGGGTGATGTTTTCGGATCTCTTTTGGCCATCGAGGCTACTGCAGCCTTTTTTTTAGAATCGATACTTCTCGGTATCTGGATTTTTGGCTGGAAAAAACTTTCCCAAAAAGCCCATGCAACGGTCATGTGGCTGGTCGCGTTTGGTTCAACCCTTTCAGCGGTCTGGATCCTCATCGCCAATGCCTGGATGCAAAGTCCTGTCGGTTTTGCCATAAGAGACGGACGGGCGGAACTGGTGGACTTTGCTGCTGTTTTGTTTCAAAAACACGCTATTTTTAAATTTTTGCACACGGTAAGCGGCGCTTATGTGCTAAGCGCCTTTTTCGTTATGGGTGTCAGCGCCTACCATTTATTAAAAAAACAAAACGTGGATTTTTTTGTGCGTTCATTCAAGATTGCTTTAGGATTCGGTACCATTTTTTCTTTCTTTGTGGTGATCGTGGGGGATATAAACGGTATCATCGTTGCTGAAAAACAGCCCACCAAGCTGGCGGCCATGGAATCTCTCTGGGATACCACCACACGGGCGCCGGTCTATCTTTTTGCCCTGCCGGATGAAGATAACGAAAAAAATTCAATTGAAATCGGTGCATTACCAGGAATGCTCAGTTTCCTGATCCATCACGATATTAACGCGGAAGTAAGGGGGTTGAAAGAATTTCCCAAGGATGAACGGCCACCGGTGTTGATAACATCTTTTGCATTTAAAGGCATGGTCGGCCTGGGATTTTACTTTATTCTCGTTACCGTGCTTGGTTGGTGGAAACGCAACCGGCTGGTAGACAGTTCAACATATCTAAAACTTATGATATTGTCGATCCCTCTGCCTTATGTGGCCTGTGAGCTGGGTTGGATTGTTGCCGAAGTGGGACGTCAGCCCTGGATTGTGTATGGTCTGATGAAGACGTCCGACGCAGTTTCTCCGGTTGCCGCATCCCAGGTGCTGACCACCTTGATTGCATTTATCGTGGTGTATGGTTTGTTGGGAGTCACCGGATTCTATTTGATTGCCAAAAACGCTTTAAACGGACCCGAGGTTGCGACCACAAAATTGGAAAACCCGGCGACCTAACATACTGGAGGAAAAAATGGTTTTACAGACAACATGGTTTTTCTTATGGGGCCTTTTATGGGCGGTATTCTTCATGACAGACGGATTCGACTTTGGAGTCGGAACACTTTATCCGTTTCTGGGAAAGAGTGATCAAGACAAGCGTATCATGATCAATTCGTTGGGGCCACTCTGGGATGGTAATGAGGTCTGGCTTATTACGGCAGGCGGTGTTACCTTTGCCGCTTTTCCTACAGTGTATGCCGTAATGTTCTCCTCCCTGTATTCGGCATTGATGCTGATTCTCTTTGCTCTGATTCTAAGAGGGGTTTCCTTTGAATTTCGTGGTAAGGTTGATGACCCCCGCTGGCGAAAAATCTGGGATATATGTATTTTTATCGGCAGTTTTTTACCGGCGCTTCTTTTTGGAGTGGCCTTTGCAAATATTTTTAAAGGACTTCCCATAGATCAAAACGGCATTTATCATGGAACGTTATTTACGCTTTTAAACCCTTACGGGCTCCTTGGCGGCGTGCTTTTTGTAATGCTTTTTCTTGTTCACGGCGCCTTATGGCTGGCCATCAAGACGGAAGGTGATCTGCATCACAGGGCGGCTTCCGTTGCCCATAAGCTCTGGCCGGTATTTCTCGGAGTGGCGGTCATTTTTCTGGTCGCAAGCAAGTTTTCTACCCGACTCTATGATAACTATCTGGCCCATCCGGTCTTTTTCATAGTTATACTGATTACGGTTCTCGCTCTTTTTGGTATAAAATATTTTATGGTAAAAAAGGCATTTTTCAAAGCCTGGTTTGCCTCTGCGCTCACCATTGTCGGGGCCACGTTTTACGGGGTTATCGGACTATATCCGGACATGTTTCCCTCTACCATTAATTCACAGTTCAGTCTTACAGCCCATAATGCATCTTCAAGCCCCCTTACCTTAAAAATTATGCTGATTGTGGTAATAATTTTCGTTCCTGCTGTAATTGGGTATCAGATATGGGCATACACCCTGTTTAAAGGTAAGGTAACAAAAGAGGATCTGGCTTACGAAGAAGCGTATTAGAAATTATTCGTAGCAAGTCAAAACAAATCCAAAAAGGGATTGGCATGAAAAAACCGGCGGTTGATCTGAGTCAATGTAGTTTGTGCGAAGGGTGCGTGGAGGTGTGTCCTTCTGTTTTTAGAATAAATGATGCAGGATATATTGAAGTTGTCGAACTAGCTTCTTATCCGGAGAGTGAAGTCGATGAAGCCATAAAATACTGCCCGGAAGACTGCATATACTGGGAAGAGGTGTAAAAAACCCGTGAAGAGGTTATTATGAGAAAAATGGTGTTATTTGTGTTCAACGGAGATCCCATGTGCTTTATTCATGTCCTTTTAAACGCCCTGGATATGAAGGAAAAAGCATATGAAATAAAGGTGGTCATTGAAGGGGCGGCCACGAAACTCGTTCCGGAACTTGCCAAGTCGGACAACCCCTTACATAAGTTATGGGAAAAAGCCAAATCCTCCGGGCTGATTGACGGAGTCTGCAAAGCCTGCTCGAACAAAATGGGTACCTTGGAGGCCTCAAAAGACCAGAGTTTGACACTTCTGGATGAAATGACGGGCCATCCCAGCATGGCCCGGTATCGTGAACAAGGTTTTGAAATCGTTTCATTTTAATACCTGTATGTTGTACGAGTCGGAGGCTTTTATAGGGAGCATTACCGATTTGTTAAAATGGTTTTCACCCATTAACTTATTCATTTTTTGAGCGAAAGCCTTGCAATCAGGTTTCAGGTGTCGGTGTTCAGGTGTCAGCTCTTACGTTCGTCCTCCTGACACCTGACACCTGAAACCAGACCTTCGAATTCCGATGGAAAGTAATAAATGACCGCTGTTAACCAACATCAGTGAATTACACACAGTACCAAGTGATTGAGTCGTCAAATAAATGACTTATAAAAAATGGGCCATAGACAGCTTAAAAAGAAGATTTTGGCGCTTTTAGATAGTGATGATCTCGAAAAGAGTCTTGATGATATCTGTCAACTCCCTGCACGTAAAGCGGTCAACCCGCTTTTTTCATTTTTTTATAGCACTAATGAATTGATCAAATGGCATGCCATTACAGCTATGGGTGCGGTGGTTTCCGGTCTTGCCGATCAGGATATGGAATCGGCCCGGGTGGTGATGCGGCGACTGATATGGAATCTGAACGATGAATCCGGGGGGATCGGCTGGGGGTCGCCTGAGGCCATGGGAGAAATCATGGCCCGCCATTTCCGGCTGGCCGATGAGTATGCCTTTCTGCTTGTAGCTTATGTCAACGAACAAGGGAATTACATCGAACACCCGATTCTGCAAAGAGGTGTTCTCTGGGGACTGGGGCGACTTGCCCATTCTCGTCCCGAGCTTGTAAACCCTGCCGCCCCTTTTCTACTTCCGTTTATGCAATCCCAAGACGCAATACACCGCGGTCTTGCAGTCTGGACCGCCGGAGTTCTCGACAGCGAATTGACAAAACCCTTACTCCAATATCTTTCCAACG
>CAZDAB010000076.1:0-10165 GCA_964502855.1 uncultured Desulfobacteraceae bacterium
GTTCTTTCGCAACGATCCCTAATGCATTCAAACAGTGTACGATTTCGTTGCTGATCATTCATTCCGCTTCATTTAAGGGCTTTAAGAGAAAACTCCCCGACCTCTCAAATAACTTAATAGCTCGAAAATAGGATTTAAGAGACCTTAAAATGTCAACGCGGGCGATAAGATATCTTAATCAAGAAGGCATTCACTTTAATGTCATACAATACGAGCATGATGAAAAGGGGGCCGAATTTGCAGCCAAGGCCATTGGGTTTCCTCTGGAAAAGACGATTAAGACCCTGGTGGTTGACTTGGGACACAACAAATACGTTTTTGCCCTGCTGCCCGGTAATAGGCAACTCGCCTTAAAACGGCTTGCAAAAGTATGCCGGGTCAAAAGAGCGGCCATGGTAGATACAGCAATGGCGGAAAGATTGACCGGCTATTTGGTGGGAGGGATCAGTCCCTTTGGTGCAAAACAGTACTTGCCGGTTTTAATGGAAGAAACCCTGCTTGAATTTGACAGTGTTGCGATTAATGCCGGTCAAAGGGGAGTCATGTTAATAATGGCGCCCGGGGATATCGTTAAGGCGCTTGACGGTAATGTTGCAAAGATTGCCCGGGAATAAAAACAATTCCCTATACAAAATACAAATCTGGATGGATACCAGTTAAGTTTTTAAAACGGTTCAAATACGATCTTTTGATTGGTATTATCATAGAGTTTAAACCTTGCTTTGAGAGTCTTCTGCTCACCGAAAATACTTACCAGATTGATCATATCCTCCTCAAATTTTATGAGATCGACACTTTCCAGTAACATTTTTTCTTCCCCGTCTTTTAAGATAAATGCATGGGCTTCACACATTGATAACCTCCTAATTGAATAACATACAGCGGTTTATTCAAGAGCTTTTATGGCCCTACGTAAACATTCACTACTTTTTGCCGCCAACTCTACGATTTCTCGGACATGCTCCGAACTCTCAATCTTTCCCGCCTCCTTGAGTTGCTCGACAAACATCTCGTATGCCTCCTGGTGATGATCATTGTGCGTAATCCAATGCTCCAATCTGTTTCTTGCCTTTTCAATAAAATCCATAAAGCCTCCCTGTCTTTTCGCATTAAAGATAGATTCGTATGATGGGAGTGGTCCATTCGTACGAACCATTTATTTTTCCACCAGCAAGATACGATGATCAACCAGATTCATCTCCTTGATGCGCGCTTTTATCTGAAGTCTTTCTCCAAATATATTCTCAAAATATATATCCTCACCTTCCGGTCTCATAATATCGACACTCTCCATTATTACCCTCTTTATCCCATCTTTTATAAGATACGCATCTGCTTCACACATAAGCGCCCCCTTTCACCAACGCCTCCAAAACCCCTTTGTTCTTTGAAAAGAGGTTTGTGACATAGAATAGTATATATCTGGGTGCTGCGGTAACACCAGTGTTTCTGTAACGGATTCGGTTTCAAGCCTGTGTACACAATCCTGACACGACCAATATTCCCAATAGTTTTTACTCGCATGGTCCAGGCAATTGCGATAATGAGGACAGAAGAGATTTCTTTCACCTTTTATCGGGGAAGGATTGGAATCTTTTATCATGTTTCAACTCCCACGGCATCGATTTTTATTGAAGATTGTAATGGTTACATCCGGCATTCATCCGCTGAAAACAGGGGACGCAGTAGATCTTGCCCCTAAAATCAATGGTTCGGCTTCTCAAGACCTGTTGTTCACATTGACAACACGAAAAATAAATGGTCGCCATTTCAGTGGGCTGTGGAATCGTTTCGATGCACTCTACGTCAAAAAGATCTTCAGGGGATAAGCTGAGCAATTGCTTTACGCGATTATCCAAAAGCTTTTGAAAATACACCACCTCATCCAGTGTGACCTGATTTTTTAGGATTTTTTCCTCGAGCCTGCTGTATTCATCCTCATCCTCGTAGCGCTGCCATCTCAATGACAGCCTGAAACCATGGGGTTCGTTTTTATATGAAAACGTGTAGTTGTGCTTGCCGAAATCCATGATTTTCAAACGTTGATTGCCTGCTGTAGCTCCAAGCAAGACCTGAATGGCATCCAAAGCGGAAGTGCAATTTTCAGCAACTATGGATATTCCTCCATCCGGTTCCCGGTTCTCAAAAAGCAGTTTTTGAGCATATTCACAGGCCTTGGCGCCGATCATTAGCTCAGGGCACAAGTGACCGTGGAAATCAATGATTTTTTTGAGCGTCATATTCACCAGCATCTTTCTGTCCTCCCGATAAAATGCCATCAATTCTCCATCATTTAAAACTCGAAAGCTCAGGACCCAAAACCCCCCATTAAAAGGACCTATTTGATTCATATTGCGCCACTGGAAGTATAGAAAATAAATGTCACCACCATCCACATTAATCAAAAATGCATTGATATGGCGTTTTGCCTGAGTCCTGAAACGACCAAGGATCTCATGAACAATGTGCTTTTTCCCTCTAAAGGTAAAACAAACCGGCATCTGCATCACATTGTCGAAATCCACGCTTACCCTTTTCTGGATATATTCGAGTAAATCATACCGGATAGACCGTAATGCTTTCGCTCTTTCCATACGTAAGCCTCTTACAACCCTATCCTCTTGGTATTGTCTCAAATCCAAGAATAGTTTGGAGTTTCTCAATTATTTTCATTGCCTCGCCCCCACTGTAGGCCGATTCTATGGATTGTCCGTAAAGGCATGCATCAATAATCCCTTCACTAAAGGGGATCCTTCCCAAAACGGGAAGCCTTCTTTTCTTGAGTTCCTCACTCAGTTTTTCATACGCTTTATCGGAACTTACCTTGTTCATCACAACCCCGGCAAAATTCGCCCCGGTATCGGAGGTTAGATCAACTATTTTTTCGGCCAAATTAATTGACTCCAGAGAAGGCTCTATCACGGCGATCACCGTATCGACACTGTTTTCCACCCCGCGGCCAAAGTGTTCTATACCCGCTTCCATGTCCACAATCGCTACCTCATGGCTGCTCAAACGCAGCTTTTTGAGGAATTCACGACTTAAAACACCCATGGGACAAGCGCACCCCTCAAGGGACTGTTTAATTTTCCCGATCGAAATCAATCGTTTTTCATCCCCTTCCACCCTGTAATCCGCAGGAACGTCTTCTATAGGGATGGTATCCCTGAGCAAAATTGACATCTCCGGTTCCGATTGACCGTCTTTGAATCTGGCAATCATCTTACCCTGAATGTCTTTCTTCCCGCCGACAAAATCCATGAGAGGTCTGGGCTGCTTCTCCAATCCCAGCATCCAGTGAAGTCCTGAGTTGGACTCATCAGAGTCAATAACGGTCACTCGCATCCCCAGTTTTTTGAACTCGCCGGCAAGAAGAGCAACAACCGTGCTTTTTCCGGTTCCTCCTTTTCCACAAACAGCTATTTTCATTTTCTGTAACCTCCCTGTAAACAAAAAAAAGACCGAGAAGGATCGATAGGTTTTCTAACCCATCAAAGCCTTCCCGGCCTTATTGAAAAATTTCGGTCTGTTCGGTGTTTTAGCTTCTTGCTAAAACGTATTCATTTGAATCCTAACATTTTTAAAAAGTATAAATCAGTTCGATCTCAAATGTCAACCCAAAAATATTCGCCTGACCCAGGCAGGGCAGTGATCTAATATCTATTTTGAAAGTAAAACCATAATTCAATCAACTGCTTTTTGCTGAGATTATAAAAAAATGCTCCCCCCGAATATTTCCAGGGCAAACGCATTTGAATCCTAATACCAAGAGAACGCTCCGCCACTGGCGTATATCTATTTTGAAACTTTGAAAAAGCGAGTATATTAATCTACATCAAAAAAAACTCGCGTGTATTTTCCGATGGAGGTAAAAATAATCGCATACTTGCATCGTTACTGCCTCTGCTCACAAATTTCTTGCGAACTTGGTCTGAGGACTACTAAGGTTTAAAAAGGGTCGGTTTTCTTAGAAGCGATTTCAGAACCCCATCTATCACCGAATTTCTGTGTTGCGCTCCTCCTCAAAATGCTCACATACTACCGTGTATGCTGCGCTTTTTCATCGGAGCGCGCCTTGACCTTCGGCGCAATCTAAGGTTTTGAAACCGCTTCTAGACACAATTTACACGGATTACACAGATACAAAATCATACCTTTACAATCCCCATAAATATTGGTATAGCAACTTGGATCCGCATCAGCGGCTCAGTCCAACATGGTTTTATCCTTCATCCCGCTGAAGGATGATCAAACGCTTCCTGACCCACTATCTATAACTGCTAATCTTACAACTTTGCTCAATCCAACATGCGGGATAAAGGATAAAACTCTATATAGTAGCCTAATGGCTTTGGAAAAAATGGGACAAGCCTTGAAAAGGTTTGACACTAATTTTCGAGCTGATACATGCACATTTTTCTGTGCATACCTGCCTGTAAAAATGTGCATTTCGACAGATAAAGATTGACCATTTAAAAGAAACAAGTTTGGGGCTTTTATCTTTTTAACCAGCCTTCCGTCACGAAGGATCTTTGTTTCAGAAGGGATAGGTTTCATGGAGTTATTCAGTTAAGAAACAAGAAGCTATCTCAAAATTATTTTTTAAGAATTTAATTTCTGCAAGTTATGCAGAAACTATCTACTAACTGCTCGGCGCTTTGCGCCTCACAACCAGCGGATTCACCTGTCAGCGCCCGTCCATGATCCCTTCGGGCTCATTCCCGGGCTTGCAGGTGATCCGCAGCGATTGGCCTGTAATCAGGAGGGAACATGAACCGCTGGGGCATCCCTGCCTGGCTCGAAAAGGAAGTGAAGGATCGAGATAAGGAGTGCATTTATTGTGGCATTCAGATGATTGAGCAGATGCCTCCAAGTGGCCCTCGAAAAGCTGTCGCAACCTGGGAACATATCATTAACGACGCAAGTATCGTCACTCGTGAGAATATTGCCCGATGTTGCTTCGCGTGTAATTCAAGCAAAGGAACAAAGAAGCTCTCTGATTGGTTGAAGTCAAATTACTGTAAGAAGCGTGGAATCAACAAAGACACGGTTGCGGAAATCGCGAAGAAGGCGCTGAGGATTGAGGAGGCTGACGCCTAATAACACTTTTGTAACAGGACGCAAAAATCCACACCCAGTGGAGAGAAATGTTAGCAAAGGAGAGATATGAAAGAGACAGCCACGGTAAAGATATTTTTGGCGGAAGGTGATCCGGCCTCCGTTCGGACGGCCGAAATATCGAACTGGACAGGCAAAGCCGTTGCAGGACCGCGATCACAACTGGAGCTAATTCTCCAGCGAGAGGAAGGGAAAAAGCCGGGTATCTATTTCCTTACAGGAATCAACTCTGAAACCGGAAAGCCTAGAGTCTATGTCGGAGAGGCAGAAGTAGTACGGTCTAGGTTGAAGGGACACCTCGATCGGGATTTCTGGAAGACTGTCATCTTCTTCGTCAGTAAGGACGAGAACCTCACCAAAGCCCACATCAAATACCTTGAGGGCAAGCTAATCGAAATGACGAAGGCGGCAGAACGATTTGAGCTCGAAAACACTAACGCAAGTGGTTCCCATCTTCCAGAGTCCGATGCAGCAGACATGGACGTTTTTCTGGCAAAGGTTGAACAGCTTCTGCCTGTTCTCGGGCAGGACTTCCTCAAGCCAGTCGTCAAGCAGACCGTTCCATTGAAGCCCTCTGAACTTCTGACCTGTTCCATCAAGAAGATGAAGGCAACTGGTCGGCCAACAGAGAATGGTTTTCTTGTTCTCAAGGGATCAGAAGCGGTTCTTGAAGAACGGCCTTCGGTCAAGAAGTACCCCTACCCGTCGACTATGCGCGCTCAACTCCTCTCCGAAGGCACCCTCATGAAAGAAACAGATCGGCTTGTTTTTGCGAAAGACTATGAGTTCTCAAGCCCCAGCGCAGCCGCCTCAGTCATACATGGCGGCCACGCAAATGGACTCATCGCATGGAAAAATGAAAAAGGAATCTCCCTTAAAGAACTTGAACAGAAGGAGATGGCCAACAATGCCATTGACAGCGACGAGGAATAGCGCGCCGCTTCGCTTTGCGCCATCCTCTCACGTAATGGCTGACGTTGGGCTAATAGGAGGATTTTTAATGACATGGGAAATTTTACAGCTCGAAGATAAGTATAATCGCGATCAAAGGCCATTTATTTCAATCTCACGTCACCGAATATCGTTTAGTGCTTCATTCGTAAGATTGATTGGGATAGGAACTCAACACCGAGTTACCATTCACGCAGATGATGACACTATGCGGCTTGGTTTCGAGTTTCACGCCGACGAAAAGCCGCATTCTCTTGCCCTTAGTCAAGATGGAAGATCACGAAGCAAACAAAGCGGATTATTCTGTTCCTCTCATGGTGCTGTGAATAAATTCGAATGGGTGAGTGGTATAACGAAATTGTCATCAAAAGATAGACGTTTTTATCCTAAAAAAGAAGGAACACTATGGGTAATTACCCTCTGTCCTTCGTTTGAAAAAAGGTATGCCCGGGAATCACAAAACATTCCGAGAGATGCAAACGGTATTTACCGCTATGTTCGTGAAAACGGACAGGTTGTTTATATTGGACGTGGCAAAATTTATAGAAGGCTTCAATCTCCAGAAAGATTAGAATGGGATTTTGACGTGATAGAGTGTTCAATCATAGATGACCCAGATCAGCAGATCTATTGGGAAAAATTTTGGATTGATAAATTTAAAGAAAAAAATGGGCAGCTTCCGTTTTATAATAAAGTGTCAGGGATAAATAGTGTTAAGCAAACGGATGACGTTCATTAAATTTCGGAGAGCAAGCGTATTATGCTGTTGCTCCACACGCGCGTGAGCTGAACCGCTCCCTTTAGTCGCGGCTGCGCTTCGCTTGCCCCTTGGTTGGGCAAAATGATGACCTGAAAAGAACAGAACAAAAAAACGAATCGTAATTATTCAAAACCAAGATTAAGCAAACCGCGAAAGAGGCTGTGGTCATTTCCCCCAAGCGGGGAAGCAAATTATAAAAGGTGCAACAAAGATGGTTGGTTTAGAGAAAAAAAATTATCGCAAACCGGTCGCAACATATTCGACAAGCTTTCTCAGCTGTGTGGTGGTTATTTTTTTGGCTTTTGGAGCGGTAAGGGCACAGGAGGAATGGCCTCATGTTGTTCCTTCCAAAGATGGTACCCCTATTTCTTATGAGATATATGGCGTTGGCGAACCGTCTCTTGTGTTTGTTCATGGTTGGAGCTGCGATGCTCGCTACTGGCGTGCACAGTTGTCACATTTCTCTAAAAATCATCGCGTTGTCGTGCTGGACCTTGCTGGCCATGGCCACTCAGGTTCGACACGTTCGAAATATACCATGAAGGCCTTCGGAGAGGATGTTCAGGCAGTAACAGAAGCAACCAACAGTCACAGTGTCATTCTGATAGGTCACTCCATGGGCGGCTCGGTCATTGCTGAAGCTGCCCGACTCATGCCAAAACGCGTTATAGGGATAGTCGGCGTGGACACACTTGACAATATTGAATATCCGATGAGTCGCGAAGCGCTTGATCAGATGATCGCTCCATTAAAAAGCGATTTTCAAGCCGGAAGCCGGCAATTCGTTAAAGAGATGATTTCATCCGAAACTAATCCACTTACTCGCGAGTGGATTCTGTCGGATATTTCATCAGCACCACCTTCAGTTGCTTTGAGTGCAATGAACGAAATGATGTCGCAGTATATTACAGGGGAAGCGGCTAAAATATTCGATGAAATCCCTATCCCTGTCTTTGCGGTGAATGGAGATCTGTGGCCCATCAACTATGAAGCAAACCGGAGGCATATGTTTTCATTCGATGCCATTGTTCTGAAGGAAGCTGACCACTTCTTAATGATGGATCGTCCAGAAAAATTCAATAAAGCATTGGAGAAAGCAATACATGCGATATTGAAAAAAAAGGTTAAAGAAAATTGACGTGCAACCCTTTTGAACTTCAAGTGTAAATGGTGGGCGGCTCCGAACAACCGTTTGCACCAAATCGCAGTGGCCGTGCCGCTTTGAAAGTTTTTGGGTTAACGAAACACTTCAATATTTAGAAAATTCTGGAATCCCATGCGCCAGGTGAACCAGCCCGTTCGCTTTTGAAATAATGGAAACAAATCTAAAAAAAATAGAACGAATATCCAAGCTAAAAAGAGATGAAAACTGGGAATTCCGTACATTTTTAAAAGGCTATGATATTCCACTCGAAGATCTTGATTCAATTGTTCATGAATTGTTTGACTACGTTTCGTCAGAAATAGATTGTACCAAATGTGGCAATTGCTGCAAGAAAGTGAGCCCTTTATTAAAGGAAAATGATATTAAAAAATTATCTGATAACATTGGGATGTCTATCGATGAATTCAAGAAACAATTCCTAAAAAAGACCGATGATGGGGATTATACCTTTAAAATGTTACCATGCCCTTTTCTGGAAAACAATATTTGCTCTCAATATATATATCGTCCCAAAGACTGTAGATCTTATCCACACTTACATAAAGAGGATTTTGTTTTCAGGCTAATCGGCGTAATAAATAATTATTCGATCTGCCCGATAGTTTTCAATGTTTACGAACTTCTTAAAGAAAGAATATGGGAAGATCCTATACTAAATGACTTTGATGAGTCTATCGATTTGGAGGATTAACATTACATAAAGAACCGAACCTGGCGTTTACCAAACAACAAAAGTCTGCTGGCTTTTGGGATAATGGGTCGGAGCAAGATAATACACTGATAATGTAATGAAAAACATAAAAAACATTGCTTTAAAAAGTCTTAGAAGGTACTTTTTTAGGCTAAAAACACCGTTTTAAGACATATTCGGAACATCGAATCCACTTTTTGGAAGATAAGGGAATTAAAATGGCCCGAGCCAATCGACATTTTATTTCCGGATAGGGACTTGCCGGACGCCCCTAATATTATAAGTTTTTCTTTTAGGTGATATATGATATGGTTTTGGCATGCCACGTAAAACCCGCATTGATGCTCCACGAGCCCTTCATCATATTATTGTAGGAGGGATCGAGCGCAGAAATATATTTGAAGATGATACCGACAGGATCAATTTTTTGGATCGGCTGGGAAAGATACTCTCGGAAACCGTCACAAAATGTTTTGCCTGGGCCTTGATTCCAACCATTTCGGTGATAAGCGTGTGCTTGGCGATTCTGATTTCGTTGAGGAAGTTTTAAAGGCAGCCGAAGAGACTCTTGAACGCAAATACCAGCTAAAGTCGCAAGGTTATAATATAAATAAACTCGCTGATAGAGTGGCTGAGATTTTTCCCATTAAAGCGAAAGAAATATTTCAACCCGGAAAGCAGCCGGTAAAAGTCAAAGCCAGAAGCCTTTTGTGTTACTGGGCGGTTAGGGAGTTGGGGTATACCATAACGAATCTGGCTCCAAAGCTCAAAATATCACAGTCGGCCGTCAGTATGAGCGCTCAGCGTGGAGAGCGCATAGCATCAAAAAATGGGTATTCACTAATCAATGAATAAAATCTTATAATATGAAGGGCGTCCCGCAAGTCCAATGCAAATCATTTTCTCTTATGATTAAAAGGGGTTAATAATTACAGTAATGCCCTCTTTTCATGGTTACTCCTTCTGGTAGGCTCTTTTCCATGGTGTATTTTTATATACGTTGTAGTCAATTATCGCCAAGTTTAGTGTATCTTTAGCCAATTTAGCACAATGAGCAAACTGCGCAGGCAAACCGCCCAACTCCTTTAAGATATCATCCTGAGAGATTCGAAGGGCCGATCCAATGCTTTTGCCCTTAATCATCTCCGTCAACATACTTCCACAGGTAATAGATCCTATGCAAACATCGCTTATATAGGATGCTTCTTGAATTATATCATTATTAACCTTAATCCACACCCACATGGAATCTCCACATGAACCCGTGAATTTGTTGGAATATCCGTCATATTTTTGCATTTGTCCAAAATTTCTTGGGGTTAACCAATGGTCAATAACTATTTCAGAATAGCCATCTTTCCTTAGCTCATACATTATTTCTTGCCGATCTTCACCTGCCTGATTCAATTTAATCCTATCCTCTTTACTATTTAGGTTATTTATTGGACGAATAGATCGTTTTCTCTGACACTATTACCCA
>CAZDAB010000077.1:0-10148 GCA_964502855.1 uncultured Desulfobacteraceae bacterium
TACCCTGAAGGTGGCTGAAGATATATGTGATCGTATCGGTATCATCCATAAGGGATCGCTGATCGCTTCAGGTACTCCTGAAGATTTAAAACGCGACGCCAATGAGATAGATGCGGATCTTGAACAGGTATTCATTAGATTAACCTTAGAATGAAAGATGTTATCACACTTTTAACGCCGAGGATTCTTTCTTTTAAAGGAACGGGGTTTTCAAAAGACAACAGGGGCGGTTTATTTAAACGGTTGTTGTTTGGGACCATGGGTCTGATCTTCTTGGGCGGCATAATTGCTGTTTCACTGCGGGTTCTTACCTATTTTAAAGAAATAGCGGAGCTGGGAGATATCCTTGCTCTCAAGCTGCTTTCCATGGTGCTCCTGACTTTTTTTTTCCTCCTTGTTTTCAGCAGCATCCTCACATCACTCTCCAAGCTATACCTTAGCAGAGACCTGTCTCTCGTGCACTCCATGCCGGTTCCAAGTTACAAGGTTTTTATTGCAAGGTGGATAGAAAGCACCGTAGACAGTTCGTGGATGGTCATTATATATACACTTCCCGTCTTTGTTTCATACGGCATTGTTTATCAAACCGGCCCCTTTTTTTATTTCAATATGGTAATGACACTTTTATCTCTTTCGATCATTGCCTCAGGTATAAGCGCCGTTCTGGTTATGACCGCCGTAAATTTTTTACCGGCAAGCCGTATGAGAAGCATATTTATATTCTTTGGCCTTTGCTTTTTTCTGGTGCTCTTTTTTGCGTTTCGATTTTTACGTCCGGAACGTTTGGTTGATCCCGAAGCTTTTGCAACCGCCCTTGTTTATCTTAAGACCTTAAAGACTCCGGCGCCGCCATACCTTCCCAGCACATGGGCATTTGACAGCATAAGGGCCTTCTTTGTCGGTAATGTCTCAGAAGGAATGTTTCATGTTGCGCTGTCATGGAGTTTCGCCGGAGCATTGGTGTTTATGGCTATAATTATTGCGGAAGCCCTTTATTTTAAAGGGCTTTCAAAGACAAGAACAGCCAAGGCTCGGCTGTTTCACTTCAAAGCCCCGGGCAGCTTTTTCTTAAAATTCTTATCGCGGCCGGTTAGGGCATTTGCAGTAAAGGAGATCAAAACTTTTTTCCGGGATCAGACACAATGGTCACAACTATTTCTTATCGCAGCCCTTATTGTCATTTATATTTACAATTTCAATGTTCTCCCCCTTGAAAAAGCTCCCATAAAGACCGTATATTTCCAGAATCTTCTCTCCTTTCTGAACATGGGCCTTGCAGGTTTTGTACTTACCGCAGTTACCGCCCGCTTCGCTTATCCTGCCGTAAGTACTGAAAAAGAGGCATTCTGGCTGGTAAAATCGGTTCCAATACCACTTAAAAACTATCTCTGGATAAAGTTTATTATCTATTATTTACCCCTGCTGATGTTAACCGAAATCTTGATTGTGGCAACGAACATTCTGCTTAAGGTTTCTCCCTTTATGATGGGACTTTCCATAATTAACATATTTTTTATGGTTCCCGGTGTTGTCTCCATGGGCATAGGCTTGGGCGCGGCGTACCCGGATTTTAAATCGGAAAACCCGGCTCAAACCGTCACCAGTTTTGGCGGGCTTTTTTTTATGATGGTGTGTGCAGGATATATAGGTGCCGTAATTATCATTGAGGCAGGTCCGGTTTACCATCTTTTTATGTCCGGAATAAAAGAAACGGATTTAAGTGTTTTTGAATGGATATGGATAATCGGATCGTTTGCCATAGTTTTTTTAATTTACATTTTTGCAATAGTGCTTCCCATGAGATTCGGGGAAAGGAAGCTGATAGAGCTGTTGATCTAAGACGGATTAATATGCCAAATCGGCAGAGGTGATATTGTCAAAAAAGAATTATGTCTTATAATATTAAGGATTCAAAAAAACAAAGCTTGACATAAGGTAACCCTTTAGCTTTTTAATAACATTACCCGGGAAAATGGGAAATTGGGTTATTATAAAGTTCATCTTGACATAGGATTTTATAAATACATAACATGTTTTTAATGTCACCATTCCAATATGTCCCCATTACATTATTCCATGTCCAAGCTAAATAATTAAGCTCAAAAACAATATTATTTTCAATGGATTGTGGAAAATGAAAGAAGTATAATTATATCAGGAGAAAAAAATGGCAGAAACTGACAAGGATGATCTAATCAGCATTATTGAAGAAGATGATAAAGATACAAACTTTCCCGACATACTTCCATTATTGTCAGTAAGGGATGTTGTGATTTTTAATGACATGCTTCTCCCGCTTTTTGTTGGGCGTAAAAAATCGGTTCGCGCTGTGGAAGAAGCAGTGGCAAAAGACGGATTTTTATTAATCGTAACACAAAAAGACCCGGGCATAGAAAACCCCAACCCGGATCAAATTTTTACCGTCGGAACCGTGAGCCGAATCTTGCGAATTCTGAAACTTCCTGATGGCAGCATTAAAGCCCTTGTTCAGGGTATTGCCAAGGCAAGGATTGTTAAATACGTCTTAAAAAAATCTTTATATCGGGTAAAAATTGAAACTATTGTTGAGCCCCCGATTAAGAAGGTCGGTCTTGAGATTGAAGCTCTGATGCGGAATATACGGGAGCATTCCGAAAAGATTTTGGCTTTGCGTGGTGAAATGACCAGTGATGTCAGTGCGGTTTTTGAAAGTATCGAAGATCCGGGAAAGCTTGCGGATCTTGTAGCATCAAATCTTAGATTGAAAATTGATGAATCCCAGATTTTGCTTGAACTGATCGATCCAGTTAAACGTCTCAAGAAAGTAAACGACTTGCTTGCACGGGAAGTGGAGCTGTCATCTATGCAGGCCAAGATCCAGTCTGATGTGAGGGATGAAATTTCAAAAAATCAGCGAGATTATTTTTTAAGAGAGCAGGTTAGGGCGATTCACAAGGAACTTGGTGACAGTGATGACAAATTACAGGAAATAAAGGATTACCAAAAAAAGATAAAAAGTGCCAGAATGTCAAAAGCAGCGAATAAAGAAGCATTAAAGCAGTTGAAACGTCTGGAAAAGATGTATCCTGACTCTGCAGAAGCTTCGGTTGTGCGAACGTATCTGGACTGGATGGTCGATATGCCCTGGAGTAAAACGACCAAAGATGTAATCGATATCAAGCAAGCCAAAAAGGTTCTGGACAAGGACCATTTTGCGCTGGACAAGGTGAAAGATCGTATATTGGAATATTTAAGCGTACGCAAGCTAAACCCCAAAATGAAAGGCCCGATTCTATGTTTTGTGGGGCCGCCAGGAGTGGGAAAGACTTCCTTGGGTCAGGCCATAGCGCAGGCAATGAAACGTAAATTTATCCGTATTTCTTTGGGGGGCATCCGGGATGAAGCTGAAATCAGAGGCCACCGCCGGACTTATATCGGTGCTTTGCCCGGACGCATATTGCAGGGTTTAAAACAGTGTGGCACAAACAATCCTGTTTTCATGATGGACGAGATTGACAAGCTCGGCTCTGATTTTCGCGGCGATCCTTCATCCGCTCTTTTAGAAGCCCTTGACCCTGAACAGAACTTGGCTTTTAGTGATCATTACCTTAATTTGCCCTTTGACCTTTCCAAGGTTATGTTTATTCTTACGGCAAACTTGACCGACACGATTCCGTCAGCACTCCTGGATAGGATGGAGGTTATTACACTTGCAGGATACACGGAAGAAGAAAAAAAGACGATTGCTCAAAGGCATCTTATTCCGCGTCAGATAAAGGAAAATGGTTTAAAGGCTAGAAACATATCAATAAGCTCGGGGGCATTACATCAGATTATAACGGAATATACTTGCGAAGCCGGATTAAGGAATCTCGAGCGTGAAATAGGGTCTCTTTTTCGCAAGGTGGCGCGTAAAATTGCCGAAGGAGATAAAGGTCGTTTTCATATCACAAAAAACAACTTGCAACAATACCTTGGCGTGGCTAAATATTATCCTGAAATGGATCAGGAGAGGAGCCAGGTCGGTTTGTCCACCGGCCTGGCCTGGACCCAGGTCGGCGGTGATGTTCTGTATGTAGAGGCGTCTTTAATCGGCGGGAAGGGAGAGCTAATCATAACCGGTCAAATCGGAGATGTTATGCAGGAGTCCGCCCGGGCGGCCCTTAGTTATGTTCGGGCAAGCCTTTCTTTGTTGGGCGTTAAAAAAAATGTTTTTGAAAACAAGGATATTCATATCCATGTCCCGGCGGGTGCAATCCCCAAAGACGGGCCTTCCGCCGGTATTGCAATGGCCACGGCGCTTATTTCTGTTTTAGTGAACAAACCGGTGAACAAAGATATCGCCATGACCGGTGAAATCACTCTCAGAGGGAGGGTCCTTCCTATAGGGGGGTTGAAGGAAAAAGCATTGGGCGCTATTAGAGGCGGGATTCGTACCATTATTATTCCCGAAAAGAACAAAAGAGATCTGGCAGAGATCCCGGTGCACATAAAGCGCAAAATTAAGTTCATTCCGGTAAAAAACATGGATAAAGTTCTTTCTCTTGCCATTGAAGGAATTGTTATGGGGAATGGGTGATATGAAAATACTTGCCGTTGATACGGCGACAAGGAGCTGTAGCGTTGCGGTGGTCGAAGAAAAATCCTTGTTGGCAGAAATGACAACCCAAAGGAAACAGACCCATTCCAAGCATTTAATGGAGATGATAGACAGAGTCATGGATTTGTCGGGTCTGACCCCCTCTGAGTTGGATGGTTTTGCCGTTACAAGTGGACCGGGAACTTTTACCGGTCTGCGTATCGGAATAAGTTCGGTCAAGGGTCTTGCAACGGCATCGGGAAAACCTGTTGTGGGTGTTTCAAGCCTTGAATCGCTTGCCGTGCAGGCGTCTTTTTTCCCGTATCTTATCTGTCCACTCATAGATGCGCGTAGAGGGGAGGTTTACTTTTCACGATACAGGTTTCAAAACGGCCGTTTAAAAAAAGAGGCTGATGAGCAAGTTTTTCCCCCTGAAAAAGCTGTATTTGACCTTAATGAAGCATGCTTATTTATCGGCGATGGTGCTCTGCTCTATCAAAAGATGATATTAAATAAAATGGGCAAATCAGCTTTTTTTGTATCTTCTTTTCAAAATACCATTCGGGCTTCAACGGTGGCGTATCTTAGCATGAATAGATTTAAAAATGACGATACGGATGATGTGGGCAAATTTGTGCCGCATTATATTCGAAGATCCGATGCAGAGTTAAATTTGACGGCTTCGTAAAAAATCCAATTTCTGCGTTGCGCTTCATTTCGTGTTCACTGCGGCGTACATAAGTACGCCTCATTCCACGAAATTCGCGACGCCTTGAACTTGAACTTTTTACTTTGCCGTCTCAATTTTGACTTTTTACGAGTTAATCAAATTTAACAACTTTATAACGTGTTAAATGGGTCACGGTTATTATTGACAATTTTAAATTATTTTTGATATACAGAAATGTTCATGTCGCTTACGGCCGGATTATTGTAATACCAAAATCATGACGCAATGGCCCGCCACGGTGTGACGGGTTTATGAGGAAACGTAGATATTACAAAACGTTATTATTCTCAGTCGGGATATATTCCATGAGTGATTTTTCTTGGTCCGATCCACCGAATCATACAGCCTTTCCCGTGGCGCGTGCAGGATATCCTTTTATATTTGCCGCTGTATTTACCACTGCTGTTTTTGCCCTTTTGCAAATGAACATTTTGGCGTTGATCGGTCTTACCGTCACTTTTTTCATCTGTTTTTTTTTTAGGGACCCGGACCGCGTTATACCCAATTATAACGGTGCCGTGGTATCACCGGCGGACGGCAAGGTTGTTTTTGCAGGTCCCGTGGATGACAGTCGGTTTGTTGAGGGATCGTGTATAAAAATCAGTATTTTCATGTCAATTTTTAATGTTCATGTAAATCGCATTCCCCATGAAGGGCGAGTGAAAGCGGTTAATTATTACCCTGGGAAATTTTTCTCCGCCAATCTAAATAAGGCTTCAAAGCATAACGAACACAATGCCGTATTTGTTGAAACTGAAGAAGGAAAGAATATTTGCACGGTTCAGATTGCAGGTCTGATTGCGAGGCGTATTATCTGTAAATTACAGGAGGGCTACACGGTTGCCCGCGGAGGTCGTTTTGGATTAATATGTTTTGGATCACGTCTCGATGTTTACCTGCCGCCCGACACAACTTTGAATGTGGCTGTTGGGAACAGGGTAAAGGCCGGAACATCTGTTTTAGGAGATTTGAAATGAAAAAAACAAAAAGAATTAAAAAAGAAAGATCGCGTCGCGGAATTTACATTCTACCAAACATAATTACATCGCTAAATCTTTTTTGTGGTTTCTATGCTGTTATCGCTTCCATAGACGGCAAATTTATTGCCGCTTCCATAGCCATTATTATTGGCGTTTTGTTTGATATTATGGATGGTAAAATTGCAAGAGCTACGAATACCACCAGCAAATTCGGCATCGAATACGATTCTCTAGCAGATCTTATATCTTTTGGTATTGCACCGGGTCTAATGATATATTTATGGGCGCTTAGACCACTTGGAAGAATTGGCTGGCTGGCTGCATTCCTTTTCATGGCTTGCGGCGCTTTACGACTGGCCCGGTTTAACTCGCGGATTGGTATTATAAGCAGCGATCACTTTGTTGGCCTTCCGATTCCGGCCGCGGCAGGTATGTCGGCAACAACTGTTCTGTTTTGTCAAAAATTTAGCTTAATGGGAAAGATGAATCCCATATTCATTCTGGTTTTGCTTTATATTCTTTCCTTTTTAATGGTCAGTACTATAAAATACAACAGTTTTAAAAAACCGGAGCTGTTTAAAAAGATGAACTTTAATGTTCTGGTTACGGTTATACTCATATTAATTTTTATTGCCGCCCAGCCATCCATTGCCCTGTTCCTTTTAGGGCTTTCCTATATTATTTCAGGCCCTTTCATTGCACTTAAAAACCATAGAGAAATAAAGCGAAGAGCGTCAGGAACCGTTGAATTAAACGAGCATAGGTCGAGTTCCGTTTAACTGCCTAATGTATCGCTCAGGACATGGGTCTTGTGTGAGCATAATAATTAATATCGGCCAATTGGATATATTACGATGTCAAAAGAATATAATATCTCGGTAATCCCCGGTGATGGTACCGGACCGGAAGTTGTTGCGGAGGGGATCAAAGTCCTTGAAACCGTGGCGGGTAAATGCGATTTCAGTCTGAATTTTACCGAGTACAATTTAGGCGGCGAACATTTTAAAGCAACAGGAGAGATATTGCCGGATAACATACTTGAAAAACTTCTAAAATCAGACGCAATATATCTCGGTGCTATAGGTCACCCCGATGTGAAACCCGGCATTCTTGAAAAAGGCATACTTTTGAAGCTAAGGTTTTATTTTGACCAGTATATCAATTTGAGACCTGTCAAATTATATGAAGGTGTGGATACCCCTTTAAAAGGAAAGGGGCCTGACGATATAGACTTTGTTGTTGTCCGAGAGAATACCGAAGGCCTTTACGCCGGAGCCGGAGGTTGTTTAAAACGGGGTACTTCGGATGAAGTTGCCATACAAGAATCTATCAATACCCGCAAAGGTGTGGAACGGTGTATCAGATATGCTTTTGAATATTGCAGAAAAAGAAACAAGAGAAAAAAGCTGACGCTTTGCGGCAAGACGAATGTGCTGACATTTGCATTTGATTTGTGGGAAAGGACTTTTAATGAGATTGCTAAAGAATATCCTGATATTAAAACAGATTATGCTCATGTTGATGCCATATGCATGTGGATGGTGAAAAACCCGGAGTGGTTTGATGTTATTGTAACAGATAACATGTTTGGAGATATTATAACCGATTTGGCTGCAATGATTCAGGGAGGGATGGGAATCGCTGCAGGGGCAAACATCAATCCTGAAGGGATTTCAATGTTTGAGCCTATCGGTGGATCAGCACCGAAATATACCGGCAAGCATATCATTAACCCCATCGCTGCCATTTCAGCGGCCCAGATTATGCTTGAGATCTTGGGGGAACCAAAGGCTGCCTCATGGTTAGAGGAGGGAGTTATTAAAGTATTGCGTGATGATCTCAAAGGTGTCGGCGCTGGAAAAATGGGATACAGCACACCAGAGGTTGGAGATCTTGTGGCAGAGTATATTAAAGGAAAAAATGGAAATTCATGATGTCTGAAAAAAAAATTAATGTTGCCGTCGCAGGGGCAACAGGTGCTGTCGGGAATCAGATGGTGTCGTGTCTTGAAGAGAGAAAATTCCCGATTAACTCTATTAAATTATTAGCATCAAGCCGTTCTGTGGGGCGTAAGATTGATTACAGGGGGGATTCGATCGCTGTTGAGGAATTGAAAGAAAGCTCTTTCAAAGGCATGGACATTGCCCTTTTTTCAGCGGGTGGCGGAACCAGTGAAAAATTTGCGCCTTTTGCCGCAAAAGACGGATGTGTGGTTATAGATAATTCAAGTGCATGGCGGATGGACCCGGATGTCCCGCTGGTGGTTCCGGAAGTAAATCCTCATGCAGTGGCGCAATACACAAATAAGGGAATCATCGCAAACCCGAACTGCTCAACCATTCAGATGGTTGTGGCGCTGTATCCGTTGCATAAGAAATATGGCATAAAACGGATTGTGGTTTCCACATATCAGGCGGTTTCCGGGACCGGCAAAAAAGCGATTGAAGAGCTTGATTCTCAGACCCGGGCCATTCTTAGTTTCAAGAATTGCGAGAATAAGGTTTATCCTCATACCATAGCTTTTAACTGTCTGCCGCATATCGATGTGTTTCTGGACAACGGTTATACCAAGGAAGAAACAAAGATGGTCTACGAGACCCGTAAAATCCTTGAGGATGATACCATAGGCGTAACAGCGACAACCGTTCGTGTGCCGGTATTTTACGGGCATTCGGAATCGATCAATCTTGAGACCAAAGAAAATATTTCCGCTCAAGAGGTAAAATCTATTCTTAAAAATGCACCCGGTGTTAAAGTTGTTGACGATCCGAAAAATAACGTTTATCCGCTTGCCATTGATGCTGCCGGGCAGGATCTGACCCTGGTGGGTCGCATTCGTGATGATGAATCGATTGCAAACGGCATCAATATGTGGGTAGTGGCTGACAACATCAGAAAGGGTGCCGCAACCAATGCGGTTCAAATAGCGGAGATTCTGGCAAAAGAATACTTATGAGCCTGTTGATTAATGAGGATTTTCGTTTAAGATCAAGGCATGCGAAAAAAATAACCACAGGCATATATTTGATATTCCGAGGATTATTTTTTGAGCATAACGCAGAGATTGGACGAAAAGACCATTAATCAAAAGGCTCATTTATAAGGAATATAAATTTGGAACAAGTGCCAATTACAAAAGAGGGTTATGAGGCTCTTAAAAAAGAGCTGGAATATATAAAAAAAGTCGAACGACCCAGGAATATCAAGGCGATTGAAGAGGCTCGCGGCCATGGGGATTTAACGGAAAATGCCGAGTTTGAAGCTGCCAAAGACCGGCAGGCCTTTATTGACGGGAGGTTAAGTGATTTAGAATATAAACTGTCCCGGGCAGATATAATTGATTCCCGGACACTTCCGAATGATCGGGCCGTATTTGCCAGTTTCGTGGTACTTGAAAATATCGATACCGGCGAAGACGTGAAATATCAGCTTGTGGGGCCGGATGAAGCGAATATCGAAAAAGGACGCATCTCTGTCCATTCGCCGCTTGGGAGAGCGATCATTGGAAAAAAGCCCGGAGATGAGATAGTTCTCCAGGCCCCGGGCGGGAAAAGGTTTTATGAACTGGTAGAAATTCTGTAGTGTGAAATGATAAGTGCAATTTAGTTCGTTTTACTCAAAATTGGAATGATGAAATAACGGAGTAATGGAATGATGGGTTTGAAGGCGTTTTTTACAATTAAAATGGTTAATTTCCGCCTTTACTCCCAATATTCCAGTATTCCATCATTCCATGGAAGTTGCATAGACAAGGAACTATTAAAAGACATTTAATTTCAAATAATTGTAGAATTTTTGAGACGTTTAACGGAGGATTTTGTGGCACGTATTACAATAGAGGATTGCCTGAAACGGGTGAAAAATCGTTTTTTACTTGTCA
>CAZDAB010000078.1:0-10147 GCA_964502855.1 uncultured Desulfobacteraceae bacterium
TTTCCATATCGGAAACAAATACAGAGTCCGGTGTTTCCACAACAACCATATCTTTTATCTTGTTCGTTGCAATCAGCCGATCACATCCCATGATAAAACAATTCTGCGTATCTTTAGAAATAACATCGCCGTCGATAACATTGCCGTTTTCATCCTTTGAGATGAAATCATACAAAGATTTCCACGATCCGATATCGCTCCATCCGAAGTCTGAAGGTAACACGGCAGATTTGTCTGTTTTTTCCATAACCCCATAATCGATAGAGATGTTCGGCAACCGTTCATAGTCTTTTTGAGATACCATATTACCGGATAAATCCAGCTGCTCCATTTCCTTGAGAAGTTCGGGCTGGTGGATGTTTAACTCTTTCATCATTACAGATGCTTTAAATGTAAACATTCCGCTATTCCAGAAAAAGTTGCCTGCTTCAATATACCCTTTAGCCGTTTCCATATCCGGCTTTTCAACAAATCTTTTTACAAAAAAGGCATGTTCCTTTATCTCACCGGCGCCCTCGATATATCCGTAGCCTGTTTCCGGATAATCGGGTTTGATTCCGAAGGTTACAATATGTCCCATCTCGGCAAGTTTTATTGAGGATAACAATTTTTCATGAAACGCATCATTATGGCGGATCACATGATCGGCAGGAAAGATGCATAACACCGCATCTTTTTCATTATTGAGGATATGGAGCATGGCCAATAGAATGGCGGGCGCCGTATTGCGGCCGCAGGGCTCCGCAATGATCTTTTCATCTGGCCGGATACCGATTTCCTCAATATGTCTTGCAATTTCATTAACATGTTCTTTCCCACAAACAATGCGGATATTCTCCACGTCGAGCAAAGGGATCAACCTTTTAATGGTACTCTGGATAAGTGAATCATTACCCATAAATTTAACCAGTTGCTTGGGGTAGAGTTCTCTTGATACGGGCCAGAGACGGGTTCCTGATCCACCCGCTAACAGGATCGGATATACATTCGGTTTCTTTTTCATAGGGCCAAGCCTTTTTTTTATATCCTTGCTTCCCTCCGGTGCCACACCCATGCTGTTTTTATAATTGTTTTCAAGTCCTCATACTCGGGTTTCCAGCCAAGTGCTTTTTTTATTTTATCGGAACTGGCGATCAGGACTGCCGGATCGCCCGGCCTTTTATCCGCTTCAATTGCCGGAATCGGTTTTCCGGTTACCGTTCTTGCCAGGTCAATCACCTCTCGAACGGAATACCCCCTGTTGTTTCCGAGGTTATATACCCCACTGTCCCCTCCCGACAAAAGTGCCTTAAGCGCCAGCAAGTGGGCTCTGGTCAGGTCACTCACATGTATATAGTCTCTTATGCATGTTCCGTCGGGTGTCGGGTAATCGCTGCCAAAAATTTTTATGTTTTCTCGACGGCCGGTTGCCACCTCCAGAATTAAAGGAATAAGATGCGTTTCATTGGAGTGTCTTTCTCCAATTTTACCGGATTCATCTGCACCGGAAGCATTAAAATACCGGAGGCTTATGTATTTGAGCCCGTATGCGGAATCACAATCTTTAAGCATCCTTTCAACGGCAATTTTGCTTTCACCATACGGGCTGGTCGGGTTGCAGGGATGATTTTCCGTAATCGGGATTTCAACCGGTTCACCGTAAACCGCCGCCGTAGAAGAAAAGATAAATCTCTTTACGTTATGGCGAATCATGGAATCCAAAAGTTCTGCGGTTGCCGCCATGTTGTTGCGGTAGTACTTCAGCGGTTTTTCCACGGATTCGCCAACCAGTGAAAATGCTGCAAAATGCATGACCGCTGTAATTGTATGAGTTGAAAATAATTTGTCAAGCAGAACCCGATCAGCGAGCCCTCCTTCTATAAATTCCCCGCCGGGCACCAATTCGCGGTGTCCTGTGGAAAGATCATCCAGTGTAATAACACCGTAACCTGTATCGAGAAGATCTTTAACCATGTGAGAACCGATATATCCTGCGCCTCCGACAACCAGAACTTTTTCGTTTTTCATTTCTTAAGGCTCCTGACGATCATGAAAAAAATTAAAAATATACGCAATTTCAATGCCATTATCTTGAGTCGTATTTTATCCGTTTCAGGTGTAATGAGTTTCTATCCACTTCTTGTATTCCCCGCTTTTCACACGCTCGACCCATTTCCGGTTATTCATATACCATTGAATCGTATCACGAATTCCGGTTTCAAAAGATTCTTTAGGACTCCAGTTCAAGCTCTTGTTTAATTTGCTGAAATCGACGGCATATCTTAAGTCATGGCCGGGTCTGTCCTTTACAAAGGTAATCAGATCCTTTCGGGAGCGCCCGTCGCTCAATTTATTCTTCTCATCTAAAATATCACAAATCATTTCCACGACGTTAATGTTCTCCAACTCGCTGTTTCCGCCGACATTGTATGTTTCTCCGGACGTTCCATTTTTCATAATTGTCCAGATTGCTATGCAGTGGTCTTTGACATACAGCCAGTCTCTGATGTTTCTGCCATCCCCGTAAACCGGTAACGGTTTTCCTTCAAATGCATTTAGGATAATCAGCGGAATGAGTTTTTCCGGAAACTGATACGGACCGTAATTGTTCGAACAGTTGGAGATCGTTATTGGCAGACCATACGTCTTGTAATATGCCCGCACCAGATGATCTGAAGAGGCCTTGGAAGCGGAATACGGGCTGTTGGGTTTATAAGGTGTGGTTTCCGTAAAATAGCCTTCCCTTCCCAGGCTGCCGTAAACTTCGTCGGTGCTGATGTGGTGAAAGAGTATCATACGATCCTGGTGAATTCTTGCCGACTCCAGCAGGTTAAATGTTCCTATAATATTGGTCTGTATAAATGCATCGGGTTTTACGATGGACCTGTCCACATGGGATTCGGCGGCAAAATGACAGACACTGTCGATTCCATATTGTTCGAATATTTCGGCCATCTTTTTTCCATCGCATATGTCGGCCTTGATAAACATATACCGGTCTTTATAATCCGTTTCAATATCGGTGAGATTTTCCGGATTCCCTGCATATGTCAGTTTATCAACATTTACGATCCGTCCGGTAAAATCCGACTCCTCAAAAAGATATCTGACAAAATTGGCCCCTATAAACCCACACCCCCCGGTAACCAGCATGTTATTCATATTCTTATTTTCCCCTAAGATGAGCGTTTCAAATTCTAAAAGACACTCAACTAGCTATTATTTTTAATGAATTATCCTGATTTATATTTTTAAAATTTGAAACCCTTCGGGATTGCCGATCTTACCGCATCTACTGCGTCAGATGCCGTTCCGCATAGTATACTATAGCGGAACGGCCTCTTCCTTGTATCTGCGGCAACCTCGACAATCGCTCAACTTAGGTTTCCCTTTATTATCTCGCCGATCAAACGTTCACGAAAACTGGACACAAACCGGTCAATGTCATCCTGCCATTGAGACATAATATTGATCCCTTTTTCCTTGAGATGCCGGTTTTCCAGAATAGAATTCTTCGGCCGTTTTGCACGAGTCGGAAATTCCTCGCTGGTGCATGGAACAATCGTATGGGGTACTTGCATTTTTTTAAGAAAATATTCGGCCAGTTCAAACCAGGTGCAATACCCCTCTGCGGTGGCATGATAAATTCCTCCGGCATCTGTATCGATTATCCGTTGGATCTGGAGGGCCAGTCCGTAAGCCCATGTGGGCGAACCGTACTGGTCATTAACCACCCGGATTTCGTTCTCCGGATTATTTAAGGCCAGTTTAAGCATGGTTTTAAGAAAATTGTGGCCATTGATGCCGTACATCCATGCCGGCCTGAGGATGAGGTGCCGATCGGCTCCTTTCCGGACCACCTTTTCGCTCTCATACTTGGTTATCCCATAATATGAAACAGGATTGGGTTTATCCTTTTCCACATAAGGTTCCGGTATTTTTTTTGTGCCATCAAAAACATAATCCGTGGAAATATGAATCAGCCGGCCCCCTTGATTTTCTGAACACTTAACAAGATTTTCCGTGCCCATTACATTTACATTCCAGGCCAATTCTCTTTCAATTTCACAATTATCCACCTGGGTATATGCCGCGCAATTGATGATGATGCTGGGCATGAATTTTTGGACCAACGCTTCCAGATCAGCCAGTCTGGTAATGTCCAGCTCGTTCAAATCGATGGCCAGTACCTCATGTGATTCACGAAGAACTTGAACGCAGTCCATACCCAGTTGTCCTTTACCCCCGGTTACCAGAATTTTCATGATCTTTTGCCTCCTGCAACCACAATTTTATATGTTTACCAAAGCCACAAAAAAAAGAAAGGTAAAAATCATGTGAGCTGACCTGAGGCTGTAAAAAAGAAATAGCTTTACATTTTTTTAATTGCTGCTTAAGAAAAGAAATTCATGTCCTTGCAAATTAACCCCTCTGCCCTGCCCTCCGGTCAGGAAAAGTTCGGGCAGGGATGAAAACGGATCTTTCAGTCCGCAATATCCGGCGAATTACTCTATGTCTTCATTAGATATTCTTGTTGATCAGTATTTAAACTATCTTGTCTTCGAAAAGGGACTTTCGGAAAAAACCATAGAATCGTACAGCATCGACCTATCCAGATATCTTGAGTTTCTAACGCAAAAAGGGGTCAAGAAAATCGCTGATGCGGATACGCCATTGATATTAAAACACCTGATTGCCTTGAGAGGTGCCGGTTTGGGGTCAAGGTCATGCGCAAGGCATCTCATAACGCTAAGAGGGTTTTACAAGTTCCTTGCCCAGGAAAGGATCATCGAATATGATCCTGCAAAACTCATAGACCTTCCGAAAAGCGGTCTTAAACTCCCGGATGTCCTGTCCGTTGCAGAGGTTAATCTTCTTTTAAATACGCCGGATACCGGCAAACCCCTGGGAAAAAGAAATGCAGCCATGCTCGAACTCCTTTATGCGGCAGGATTGAGGGTTTCGGAACTTGTTAACATCAAGTTTCTGGATGTCAATCTTGAAGCCTGTTTTGTAAGGGTGTTGGGCAAAGGTTCAAAAGAAAGGGTTGTTCCCATCGGTGGTTGCGCAAAAGAGAAAATCGATGATTATATAAATATGGCCAGGCCTCTGCTTTTGAAAGAACGAATTAGCCCATATCTTTTTGTGGCAAGAGCAGGAAAACCCATGACCCGCCAGGGCTTTTGGAAGCTTTTAAAACAGTATGCTCAGCAAGCAGGAATCAAAAAAAAAATCACGCCTCACAGTTTAAGGCACTCTTTTGCCAGCCATCTTATAGAGGGCGGCGCCGACTTGAGAGCTGTTCAGGTGATGCTCGGCCATGTTGATATTTCAACTACCCAGATTTATACTCACATCGCCCGGGAACATCTCAGGCAAATGCATGAGAAATATCATCCCAGAGGCTGAAAAAAAATGAACATCGAACATCGAACGTCCAACATCGAATGTTGAATGGAAAAAAAGGAATTTAGTAAGACCCAGAGATGATTAAGACTTATCCAAAACCATTAGATGATATTTTACAGGAAACAGAAAAATTAATTAATATTTTCGTTACGAGTATCAAAACGGTTGAAAAAAAACAGAAATAGCTGTTGAATGTTCGGTATTTGATGTTTGTTTTTCATTCGATTTTAGAATATTTTGAGGAACGAAGCGACATCATTATTCGACGTTGGACGTTCGATGTTCGATGTTGGATGTTCATCTTTTAAAACAACTTTGCACTTATGGGCAACTCAAAATAATTAGCGTCGTTGAAATGTCTTGATCGTAAGCTGCTTCCAGAAGGTGGTCCCTGTCTCAGGAATTCCTGCCAGCGTACCATATTCCTTAGCCGTTTTTGGATCAGCTCTCCATATTGGATACGGCAACCCACCAATAATCCGATTAAAGAATATGGCTTCCAAAATAAGAAGAATTACAGCCCCTATTAATCCAAAAACCTGAAAGGAGTTTTTTAGGTATCCCATTGCTGCGATCAAGGCTGAAGCCGCTGCCGGCGGATGAACACACTTCATGGACACCATAATAACACCGATGAGACCCATGGAAAGTGCAATTATAATTACATGATACAAGTTCATCTCTGACTGATTGTAAAGGTTACCATGCGGATATATCATTCCTACCAGCCAAAGCGATAACAATCCTGAAATCACTGCCAGGGTATGGGAAAGAAAAACGTTCCTTGGACTCGCCGTGACTGACATTGGAGTATGGAAAAGAATGAACGCTGACGGCCCCAAAGGAGGAAAGAGTAACGGAAGTTTTGTTATATAAGCAACAACAGTAATGATACCAAGTGCGGTGGTTCCGGCTATAAATACGAAAACAACTACAATGATTCGTTTGTTTCCTATGCTCCTGATCAAGTACCCAAGTTGTAGCCTGGAAAAAAATGCTATCAATCGAAAAAGGAGGCTGCGCTGAGGTCCTAATGATTGAATATTTTTCACATTTCCTCCTTTTGGATTTCTGAACCTGCCTCAACAAGCAAATCATCGAGAATCGAGCCTGCATTCCGTCCGGAAAGCCCGAATAGTTCCAGAATATCTTTTAATGAGGCCTTGACTTCGGTTATACAATTAATAAATTCTAAACGGGTCATTGACAGCCACTGGATCGCCATACTAAAGACACGCCTTGAACGCTCACCATCGGGTCTTAAAATACTTGATAAATTCGAAGCAACAGCCATTGGAACAACAATTGTATTATCAAGTTCATATTCACCAATTTTTTCCATTGAAAGATTATGTGCTCCGATGTAACAGACCATTTCCTCGGGGAACCCCCACGACTGAACGATCCATGCGCCGGCCTGGGAGTGATCCCAGCCAAAATGTTCACGCTCAATCTCCGATAATCGTTTGGGACTTTTGTGCCACTCTTCGATTACCGGCTCATAATATTCTTTCCAGACACAAAGCAGCACAGGGAGCGCTACGTCCGCCAGGAGTGAAGCAGTGAATGCCTTCTCCGGTTGGTCTTCAAATGATTTTTTTGAAAAAGAACGCGACATAATGGCCCGAATCAACGAATCAATCCAGAAAGCCTTATGGTCGAAAAGGTCTCCTTTGGGTTTTGGAAGCGCATCCATGGTCGCAAAAGCAAGCGCTATAGAGCGGATATGGTTAAGCCCCAGTTGGGTAACCGCGCGCTTAATGTCGGTCACCGGTACTCGCAAGGAGAACAAAGATGAGTTGACTGTTTTTATCACCTTTGCAGCGATTGCAGTTGTAGACGATATCAGCCTTACTACATTGTCGATGTCAGGCTCGGCTTTATTGGTCTCGACAATCAGTCGGTTCACCGCTGCAGGAAGCGGCGGAATTTCTATATCTTTGAACATCACACCGAAGTTTCCTGTCGCAATTGTCGAATGCCTGCGAATTTTTTCTATAAAGCCCATATTTTTTCTAACATGCCGGTTCTATTCTCTTTTCAAACAAACATTATTATAAACACATGATTAAAGCAGAAAACGTGCCAAAGTAGTAAAAAATATTTTATTTCTTTTATTTCAAATAGATACAAGTTATATGGCGAGGATTAGAAATGCGATAGGGTTAATTTTCAATACGAAAACAATTAAGGTGTCAAATTATTGACAAAAACTTATCTATAATATTTCATGAAATTTCCGGTTGGTTTTTATTTTTTTTAAGAACGTATCATTTTATCTGTGCCTGAACAAAGATGAATTGACAAGGTTCAATAAATTATTTAGAGACCTTTGAAAATCGTTCAGTTTTGTTCAAGACCAAGAAAGGCGAAAATTTTAACCACAGGAATACATTGAGTATTTTGAGGATTAAAATTTGAGCCTGACGCAGGAATTGGGCAAAAGAGGACGTTTTGCAAAGGTCTCATTTACTTGACGAGATAGCTTCTAATCATCTTTATTATTTTTTATGATTTCGCCAATCTTATTTATCATATTTTTTTTTATACTTGTCTTGTTTTACCCGGCTGTTTCTCTGGTTTTATCTGTATCCGCATGGGTGCTAAAACGACGGGCGGGGGGAAAAAATATTACGGATAAAAAACTCGGAGAAATTATAGATAAAAAAACAGACCGGTTAAAAGATCTGGTGTTTATTGTTTCGGTTTTTTTTATATTTTTTTTCGTAGCTCCGTTTGCTGTTTATTATATTATAAACAATGGGGCTATTAAGCTAATTTCTTGGTAGCCGCCCCCCATAAGCGCTAACTCATTTTTTTCTCTGGAAGGACTATGAAAGGTTTGCTGAAAAAAAATGAACATCGAACATACTAAAGGATGAACGTCCAACATCGAACGCCCAACATCGAATGATGAATGAAAAAACCAATTTTGAACAGCTAATGCTGATAGAGAAAAAAAATAGTCGTTAACGTTTTACATTGGATTTTTAAAAACAAATGAAATTTAATTGCGGAGCGAAGCGACATCATTATTCGACGTTCAACGTTCGATGTTGGACGTTCATCTTTAATTCTTGTCTCGAATTATATTGACACGCTCGGATTGTTTTTCTATATTTTCTGGATGAAAGCCTATCAACTGACAATTCCCGCAGAAAACAAACCCTGCGTCCTGGCTGAAATTACGTCAATCCTTGCCCGGAAAAAGATCAATATTCGGTCTGCATCCATAACTTCTTTTGGCGATTCCGGATTAGTCAATCTTATCGTAGACAATCCCAAACAGGGCCATAAAGCGCTGAGCAAAGAAGGCATCCCCGTGGAACTCAAAGAAGTTATTGCGGTGCTGATTGAGGATCGTCCGGGGGGGCTTGACAAACTGTTACAGGTGCTTTGCGCTGAAAATATTAATATTGAAAACGGCTATGGCTTTGTAATAGAAAGTCGGAAAAATGCGGTTTTTATTTTAGAGATTAAAGACTCGGCGCCAGCCAGGGATGTGATTGAAGCATCGGGATTCAAAGCTCTCACCCCCCAGCAGCTTTCCGAGATTGAGCCCTTTCACTACGTGGGATATTAATTAGTTTCCATCCAGAAATGGCCCTTTTTCGCAATCTCTGCGTCAATCTGCGGAATTACTTGTGCGGCGTACCACTTGTACGCCTCCGCGTAATTCCTTGATTTCCTTGACCTTACGAAAAATTGCTAATTCCTGAATTGGAAACTTAATTAGTACCCATGATAGATTTATGGATGGGCACTAATTACCATTTCACAGGAACCCGAACCGTTTTTTTTGCTTTATTATTAAAAAGTAGATACCCATTGTTTCTGCCGTACAAAAACAAATCTTTTGTAATTTCCACATCAACCTTGCAATAGTCGATAATCTCACGTATCCGTCCCTGTTTCCACCAGCGCAGGGCCTGAAGACCGTCTGCAGTCTTTTCTTTTCCCAGTGTCACTTTGGCAAGGTGATCCAAAGACAGTCTGTAACCCAGACGATCATGCACCTCTTCAAGAATATCAAGAGTCGGGAGTTTCTTGAAATGAAAATCCGAATATCCGGAAAGCACCCGAAAATCAAACCGTTTGATGTTGAAACCGATAATCAGATCGAATTTTTTAAGATGATCGATGAGCAACGGAACCTGATCATCCAAAAATTCAAAGTATTCATCTTCCTTTGAATCATAAACCACCACACAACTGATCCCCATTAAATCCGCCCGGTTCCATCCGCCCACTTCCTGTGCGGAACGCTGAGTCTCTATGTCAAGTACCCCAAAGTGAATCTTTTTATTGACTTTTTTTGCTTCGATTTTCGACGGATTGGGTTTTGCACCGGCACTTTTCCGAGATCCCTCGCTTACGGTTTCGAATTTTTCTTTTATCCCGGTTTTGACATCGCGAACCCTTATTATTTTTTCAAGAATGAATCTTGCAGCGGCTTTATCAATGGGTCTGTTGCCGGAACCGCATTTTGGTGAATGCACGCAGGACGGACAACCGGATTCACAGGGACATGCTCTGATCACCTCGAGGGTGTTCTCAAGAAGTTTCTTGGCCTGCTTAAAAGCGTGTTTGCTCAGCCCTGCCCCGCCCGGCACGCCGTCATAAATAAACACCGCAGCACCGCCGATTTGGGGATGAAACGGTGTGGAAATACCGCCGAGGTCATTACGATCCGCCATCACCAGGAGCGGAAAAATACCAATGGCCGCATGTTCAATGGCATGAATTCCTCCCATAAAAT
>CAZDAB010000079.1:0-9946 GCA_964502855.1 uncultured Desulfobacteraceae bacterium
GCGGCGGGGCCATGACCGCCTGGATGCTGCCCTCCATCAACCCCACCCTGTGCGCCACGGTCGAATTGCAGCCCTGCTTCGTGCACGCCGGGCCTTTCGGCAACATCGCGGTGGCCCAGTCTTCCATCGTCGCCTGCCGGACCGGCCTGAAGCTCTTCGATTATCATGTGACCGAGTCCGGCTTCGGCTGCGATCTGGGCTTCGAGAAGTTCTGGAACATCAAGTGTCGGGAGAGCGGGCTCACACCCAACGTGGCGGTGCTCACCAGCAGCATCCGGGCCCTGAAGCACCACGGGGTCAACGCCGGGGCCCTGCCCGTCAGGCCGGGCCGCCCCGTCCCCGAGGAATACTACACCTCCACCCCCCAGACCCTGGCCTGGCTGGAGGACGGTATGCAGAACATGATCCATAACATCAACATCGTCAAGAAGTCCGGGATCAAGCCGGTGATTTCCATCAACCGCTTCCCCACCGACACCGATGAAGAGGTCAAGATGGTTAAACGGGCTGCAGAAGCCGAAGGGGTCCGGGCCGCGGAGGGCAACTACTGGCGCTATGGCGGCGAGGGCGGCGTGGAGCTGGCCGACGCGGTGATGGACGCCTGCAAGGAGAAAGTGGACTTCAAGTTTCTCTATCCCATGGAGATGCCGCTACGTGAGAAGATTGAAACCATCGCCCGGGAAGTGTACGGCGCCGACGGGGTGGTTTATACGCCCGAGGCGGAGGCTAAGGCGAAGATGTTCGAAGCCGATCCCCAGTTCCAAGATTATCACGTGATGATGGTGAAGACCCACCTGTCGCTCACCCACGACCCCACCATAAAGGGCGTGCCCAAGGGCTGGTCTTTGGCGGTCAGGGATTTCCTGCTGTACAGCGGCGCCAAGTACATCTGTCCGTGCACCGGCACCATCAGCCTGATGCCCGGCACCAGCTCCAGCCCGGCCTTCCGGAAAGTGGACGTGAATCTCAAGACCGGCAAACCTTACGGCCTGTTCTAAAAGCATTACAAACAATTCATCTATTTAATCCAATAGGGCCCGATATTTTTCGGGCTCTATTTTTTTACCGGGCCTAAACTTGACAAGCCGGAACCAAAAAAGATTTATATTAAGGTCTGGATTGCGGGCAAAAGCCCTTGCAATCGATATTAGCTGGCGTTCACCACTTGAGATTGATGCTCCCCCTTCAGAGAGGACGGTGTCGATGCCGTCCGGCAACCTGTTTATGAAGGTTTTACAATTAGAATCCTTTAAAATTTGCTCCATGGCTTCTTCTGAAATATCGCGATTTCCCAAGGTAATATTGTCCCGTCGTTTGGCTTTGATCTGATCACATTTCATATCCCCTATCTAATACTTCAGTAACAAAGAGCTAAATTTCCTTCCGATATAACGATATTTCCCATATTTTTGCTCTACATAGAAAATAATTAGATATAGCTTTATCGTACGGGTTAAGTTCCCGCTCTCTGGGATTTTTCCCTATTAAAATGAACCCTTTCCTCTATTGACAAAGGGAGTAAAAAAAATAGTGTAAAATAAGTGTTGTTTTAATCTAGGTTTTTTCCAGTAAGGGTTTGCTACAATTCTCAAATTTCCATCCAGGTTACCATATGGGAAATCTCCTCAAAATGTGCCCGCCTTGCTCCTAACAGGAGGATAATCCTTACTGTTGGGAGGGTAAAATATCATAGAGAATCCATGTGTCCTGAAAACTAAGCCTGTAACTTATTGATATTACTGATATTTACCATATTACTTCCTTTCCAAAATACATATTCCTGTAATTATCGGGTTATTTTTCTCCGGCGCTGACATTCATGTTGTTCAATCTTACTTATCATCTAGTAATCTTGACGAGTTACTGTAGGGTTCCATATTTTGCGGTTAGGTTGAAAGCGGTACAAAATTCGATCTTTTTGCTTCATCCGTTTTCATAAAGCGACTTCTTATCAATTATCTCCTGTAATCTCTATATAGAATAAGGGCCGGAGTCCGCTATCATTCTTTGAGGAATGGCGGAGGCTGAGAGCATTGAAATTATAAACAAGTATAAATAAGGAGGTTTGATATGCCAGTATAGATTAGATCACCAGTACCATCGGATGTTGAAATCGCCCAAGAGGCAGAAATGCTACCCATAACTGAGATAGCAAAGAAAGCAGGGATTTTGGATGAGGAGCTTGAGCTCCACGGCAGATATATTGCTAAGATAGACTATGACAAAGTGCTGGAGCGGCTGAAGGACAAGCCCGATGGCAAGATATCACCGTAACTGCCATGACTCCAACTCCTCTGGGAGAGGGTAAGACAGTGACAGCCTTTGGGCTTGGTCAAGCCCTGGCGCGGAAAGGGCTCAACATCATAAATACCTTCCGTGAGCCATCCAAAGGCCCCACTTTTGGCATAAAGGGAGGAGCAGGCGGAGGAAGTTATTCGCAGGCGCTTCCCATGGAGGCCATAAATCTCATGTTCACGGGAGATATTCCTGCTACGGAGGCGGCTCATAATCTCTGTGCCGCAGCCATAGATGCCAGTATCTTGCATGGGAAAGAGTTCGGCGACAAAAATAGGAATCCTCTAAGAATTGACCCCTTGAATGTCACCTGGACTTATTGTGTGGATCTAAATGCCCGGGCGTTGCGCGATGTTTTGGTTGGTATCGGTGGTATAGCTAATGGCTATCCAAGGTTGGCGCATTACGATATCACGGTAGCTACGGAGTCAGCAGCTATACATGACTTGGCTCTGGGCCTTAAAGATTTGAGAGAAAGGTTCAGGAGGGCAGTTGTTGTCTATACTTACGATGGCAAGCCGGTTACGTGCGAAGACCTTGGGGTTGCTGGAGCGATGACAGCTCTGATGATTGATGCCATAAAGCCTAATCTGGTTCAGTCCACAGAGGGTCATCCCATGATTTGTCATGGCTTCCCATTTGCCAACGTGGCCCATGGCAACAATTCTTCCATGGCGAACCTGGTTGCTCTAAAACTCGCCGATTATATGGTCACTGGGAATGGATTCGGCGTTGAATGCAGCTACATTAAATTCTGTGAGGTCGTCTGCCGTCAGGCAAAGTGGGCGGGATATGACATCTGGCCTGATTGCTGTGTTATCGTCGCTACAATTCGAACCTTGAAGCAGCATGGCGGTGCCTATCAACTTCTCCCTGGGATGGCATATGCCAAGGTTAAGGAAATGGCGGAGACGGAAAACCTGCCCGCGGTAGAAAAAGGCTGCGAGAACCTGGCTCGGAACATAGAGATCGCCAGGATGACCGGCACCCCCGTTGTGGTTGCTATTAACCGGTTTACTTCCGACACTGACAAAGAAGTAGAACTGGTTCGGAAGATGGCTTTGGATGCTGGAGCTCTTGAAGCAGGACCCTGTGAGAATTGGACTTATGGCGGAGAGGGAGCAATGGATTTGGCCGATTTAGTTCTTAAAGCCCTTGAGACTCCCAAGAAACCCCAACCACTCTATGAGGATGAAACTCTTACAGAGGAGAAGTTAGAGCTCTACGCAACCAAGATTTTTGGCGCCGATGGAACAGTATATGAGGCTGAGGCACGAAGGAAGCTAAAGCTATTTGATGAGCTCGACTTAAGGGCCGAGGGCAAGCGACTTACAGTTAATGTGGCAAAAAGACACACCTCTCGCTGGCTCATGACCTTAATATGCTCGGTGTGCCCCGAAATTACAAGCTCCCGATCCGTGACATCAGAGCTTCGGTCGGTTAAGTAATAATGGGCAAGAGTCACCTTTCTCTTGCCCATGACCCGGCAGTGAAGGGTGCAAACACGTGGTGGACTTTTTTCGTTCGTAATGTACTGATCTTCTCAGAAAGGAGGCAAAAATGATTATCGAAGAAACAGATCTTTTTAAGGGAATTGATTTTAATGTAATGGAAGATATAGCCAATATTTGCTCTGAAGAAAACTATGCTAAAGATACGGTGCTATTTGAACAGGGTGAGGAAGCCGAGCATCTGTATATTCTGGAGGAGGGGACCGTTAAACTGGTAATAAAAAACGGAGGCTCTCTAGTCTTTAGTCTGACAGAGCCAGGTGAGATATTTGGTTGGTCGAGCATGGTTGAACCCGGGCTATATACCGCCTCCGGCGTCTGTGCCACGGATTTAAAGGTGGTGAAGTTGGAAAGAAAGAAGTTGGATAAGATATTCGATCTTCATCCTCTTACAGGCATTATAATTCTCAGGCGGCTGGGAGGTATATTTTCTAAAAGACTCTCAAAAGCTTATTGGGATCTTTTATCTGCACGAGTGGAAGATACAACTCCTTCTTATGGTTAAAAAAAGTATATGGGAACAAAGGTCTTATCAAAAGACAGACCTTTATAGCGCTCCTGCTTCTCATTGAAATTGGGCTAATTGGCCTTGCAAGAGTCAAAAGAAAATTCAGAAGCTAATTAGTGTCCATCCACGGGAATAACTTATTGGAATAAATAAAAAAAGCGCATTTTATAGTGGACATAACTTTCTTATGATAGTATAAGTAAAAGTACAACCAATTAAAAATACTATCAAATTTGAGAAAGGAGCCACTACAAAATGCGCAAAAACAGCGAAAAACAGATGCCGCTGATGCCGCCTAAAATTGACCACCCTCAAGCCGAGGAACTGAACGCCATAAGCTGCATTCTTGACAAGAATCCTACCATTTATGACCTGGCTATGCAAGATCTTTCCTGCAGCGTTAAAAAATCCAAGGCCGGTGCCAAAGGGATGACCGCTGAGCAAGTCGTGCGGGCTGCTATTGTCAAGCAAATGTTCGAGTTCAGCTATAAGGATCTGGCCTTTCATCTGATTGACTCCGTAAGTCTGAGAAGATTTTGTTTTATCGGTATCGCTGATAAAGGATTCAAGAAATCCGTGCTATGTAAAAACATCAAAGCCATTTCACCCAAAACCTGGGAGGCCATCAACCGTCGCCTTGTTCTTTTTGCCAAAGACGAAGGTATTGAAAAAGGCCGCGAGGTTCGTATCGATTGCACCGTGGTTGAATCCAACATTCATGCCCCTTCCGATTCCACGTTGTTGTGGGATTCTGTCAGGGTATTGGCGCGAACATTGAAAAAAGCAAAAGATTTCTTTCCCCGCTCAGGTATCCGTTTCCAAGATCACACGCGCCGGGCCAAATGCCGCATGCTGAACATCCAATATGCCAAGAATAAAAAGCAACGCAAATCGCACTATCTTGATTTACTCAAAGTTACCCGCAGTACTGTAGCGTATGCGCATAATGCCATTGAGCTTTTACAATACAGTCATAATGTGGTAGCCATGATGCTTTCTCTCGACCTCAAACAGACTGTAGGCTTGACCCTTCGTGTCATTGACCAGACCGAAAAAAGAATACTTCATGGCCTGACAGTACCAGCATCTGAAAAAATTGTTTCGATCTTTGAGCCCCATACAGACATCATTGTGAAAGATCGTCGGGACACGTTTTTTGGTCATAAAATTTGCCTTACCGGTGGTCGCTCAAACCTCATCATTGATTGCACCATTGAAGACGGCAATCCTGCCGACACCGAATTGGTAGAAAAAACTTTGAATCGGCAAAATGAGATTTATGGCCGCTACCCGCTCAAGGCTGCCCTTGACGGTGGTTTTGCCTCAAAGGCTAACCTTGCAATCGCCAAGGGGATGGAAATCAAAGATGTCTGCTTTGCCAAAAAACGTGGTCTTCACGTTGAAGACATGTGTCGCAGCCAGTGGGTTTACAACCGACTGCGTCGCTTTCGCGCCGGCATCGAGGCCGGCATATCATGGATCAAAAGGTGCTTTGGCTTCGCACGATGTACCTGGAAAGGTTTATGTTCCTTTAAAAGTTATGTCTGGGCATCGATTGTATCAGCAAATCTTTTGACCATAGCTCGAAAACAACTGGCATAGTAGTCTTGAAAACCTACTGTGGCCCTTAAACAAATAGGAGTACTGTTTTCAAAAAAAGCCTTTAATGAGTAAATGCTCATTAAGTAGACGATCACGGTCGGCAGTTTAGAGTAAAATTGCTCAACGCTTATTTTATAAGTTTTTCATAAGGCGAAATATGCCGATTTATGGACGGGAACTAATTAACATTAACCAAATCTCAAGGCATGGTCAGCAATGCCCCTGCTTTGTTGTTATCCGGCCTTTGAATAGCTGCAATATATTTTGAATCCAAGAGTGGATTCAGAGGTTGTGATATCGAACTCTAAATGACAGATCGGGACAGTTAATTCAATTTATTTTTTTATTGTAATATTATCAAAAATCCCATATCGTAATAAAAATTTCAATAAAATCCACCTTGGTAACACAATTGTATTACCATTTTTTATCAGTCTTTTTCTATATTATTTCAGGGATATATAAATGGCATGCTGCGTTCGGGACGCTGGGGTCGCGCGTTCAAATCGCACCGTCCCGACCATAATACAAATTATTTTGTCCCATGATTAGAGGGAGTTAGTGATTACGCTAATTCCCTCTTTTTACAATGAGAATGACGGAGATGAGCAAGATTGAGCATATCGTAATCCCTTAATCACTGAACCCCGAATTTCCTCAAAATATTGTCTGTGTAAGATTCATCTTTGAATTCCGTAAGTTGTTTGCCGAACATAATTTAGACCGCATAAGATTCCTTGCATTTTAGAAAATAATGTATAAAATAAATGTTTTGTTTTTATATCTAGTGCCTGAACGAAAACTGTCTTTTCCGCCAATATCTGCGTCAGACTCAAATTTTAATCCTCGAAATACTCAATGTATGTCTGTGGTTAAAATTTTCGTCTTTCTTGATTTTAACGAAAAATCCTAGTTTTCGTTCGGGCACCATCTAAATCCTGCATCAACTTTTTTCGAAAGAGATATATTTACAATAATAACAGTTGATTATTTGGATATTATATAAAATAGTAACAAGGAGATTGGGCAATGGAATTCATTAAGTCCTATTCACGTGGATCTTTGGTTTTAATTTTAATATTGGGGGTCATATTGCTGGCAGCAACGGTTTCAGCGTTTTACTGGGTACTGCAGGTTATGTACCAGGACATATCATTGATTGCAACTCCCGAGACCCCCTCAAGGGCGCTCATTGCCCCGATCTCTTTGATTCATCACAAGTACTTTATGTTTGCTGCGGGGGCATGGGCCGGCGTTTTTATGGTTTTTAGCATCATTTTGTGGGGCGGTTTGCGGCGAATCGCTGTAAATTCTTTCAAAAAATCCGGCAAGACCGTACCGAAAAAACATGTTCATGCATCGGCAGCATCCGCTGCTGAGCGGGAAGCGCAACAGCACCATCAGCAACGCTTGTTTTTACACCTGCTGTCCGTGCTCCAAAGGGAAGGACGCCTGGTAGATTTTTTTTCGGAAGATCTCAATCTTTATGAAGATGCCCAGATCGGCGGCGCGGTTCGCGCCATACACGAGAACTGTAAAAAAGCGGTCAACAAAAGCCTGGCCCTTGAGGCGGTCATAGACCGTAGCGAAGGCGAAGAGATCCGGGTTGAACCGGGGTTTGATCCGGACGCCATAAAACTGACCGGCAATGTGACCGGAGAGCCTCCGTTCACAGGGATTTTGCGCCATAAAGGCTGGCGCACCCGAAAACTGGAACTGCCGGCTCTATCCGGTGTTCAAGATGCACACATCATCGCTCCGGCTGAGGTGGAAATTTTATAGAATCGGCTTCATATCAACAGTAAACCAAGGTAAATACATTAACTTTAGTTCACTTTAACTCACTTCAAATTTTAGGCACTTTAAACCTTTAGATTTTGGAAATCAAACCATGCGCAATCCGGTTTATATCATAGGAATCGATCTTGGGACAACCAACAGCGTGGTGGCCTACACCGAAGCGGATACGGAAATAGGCCGGCCCTCTAATATACGCTTGTTTGAAATCCCCCAGCTCATTGACGCCGGCGTGGTCGAAAAACGCCGAATGCTCCCCTCTTTTATTTTGGTTCCGGGAAAACACGATGTTTCCGAAGCCGCCATGGCCTTGCCGTGGCGGGAGACATGTCCGCTGGTGGTGGGCGAATTTGCCAAAAATCGCGGCGCGGAGCTGCCCAATCGGTTGATTGCTTCTTCCAAATCCTGGCTCTGCCATACCATGGTCGACCGGAACAAGCCGATATTGCCCTGGGAAGGTCCCGAGGAAAAATCTAAAAAATCACCGGTGGAAGCATCCGCAGCCATTTTGCAACATATCCGGGATGCGTGGAACCACACCATGGCTGCAGACGATGAAACGCTGAAAATGGAAAACCAGGAAATTCTACTGACCGTTCCGGCGTCCTTCGATGCGGTGGCCCGGGAGCTGACCGTAAAAGCCGCCCAGATGTCCGGACTGGAAAATGTCACCTTGCTGGAAGAACCCCAGGCCGCCTTTTATGCATGGATTGAAAGCACATCCCATGGATGGCGGGACAGGGTTACTAAAGGCGATCTTGTCCTGGTTTGCGACGTTGGCGGCGGAACAACCGATTTCAGCCTCATCAAAATTTCCGAGGAACAGGGCGAACTTGCCCTTGAGCGAATCGCTGTGGGTGAGCATCTGCTGGTGGGCGGCGACAACATGGATCTGGCCCTGGCCTACTCAATTTCCCGACAAATGGCGGATAAAGGCACCCGGCTGGATGCCTGGCAGATGCGGGGGCTTTGGCACAGCTGCCGCAACGCCAAAGAGCAACTTCTATCCGACCCCGATGCCCAAGAATATCCGGTGACCGTTTTGGGCAGAGGCACCGGCCTGATTGGCGGAACCGTTAAAACCGTGCTTTCCCGCGATGCGGTTGAAAAAGAACTGTTGGACGGCTTTTTCCCGGTTTGCGAGCGTACGGCCACACCGATTTCTCCAAAAAAAACCGGCATCCGGGAGATCGGTCTGTCCTATGCGTCCGACCCTGCCGTAACCCACCATCTGGCCAAGTTTCTCCAACAAAACAACGGCGAAATCCTGCCCACGATGGTGCTTTTCAACGGTGGCGTGATAAAGGCAAAAAACGTCCGCAACCGTATCATGGAGGTGATGTCTTCATGGAAGGTGTCGGAGGATTCCCCGCCCATTCGGGAGATCCAATCCCACGACTTTGACCTGGCGGTTGCCAGAGGTGCGGTATATTACGGCATGGCCAAACGCGGTCGGGGCATTCGAATACGTTACGGCTTGAATAAATCCTATTATGTCGGCATTGCCGCTTCCATGCCGGCGGTTCCGGGGATGCCGGCACCCATCAAAGCGTTGTGTGTCGCACCGTTCGGCATGGAAGAAGGAACCGGCGCAACCCTTGAAAACCAGGAGTTTGCCCTGGTGGTGGGCGAGCCGGTGAAATTCGATTTTCTCAGTTCCATGCGCCATGACCATGACCTGGGCACGGTGGTTGAGGACTGGGAAGGGGAAATCCGGGCCATTGCCGAAATTGAGACCACCCTGGATGGGAAACACGGTAGCGTGATTCCGGTTACCCTGGAAATTCGGGTGACCGAGGTGGGAATCCTGGAACTGTGGTGTGTTTCACGGGAAGACGGCCGCCGGTGGAAACTTGAGTTCAATGTTCGGGAGAAAGAAGCCCTTGAATCTTGACGACCACCGCTACATTATCGGTATCGATCTCGGCACCACCAACTCGGCGGTATCCTACGTGGATTTGCATGCCGAGGACAACCGTGGGTCGCGTATCCGGCTGTTTCCCATACCCCAGATGACCGGTCCGGGTGAGGTCTCCCGGCTGCCGATGTTGCCCTCTTTTCTCTACATTCCCGGCGATTACGATATTTCCAAAGAAAGTCTTTCCGCTGACTGGGGATGCCATGGCGACAATTTCGCCGGAGCATATGCCAGAGATCACGGCGCCAAAGTGCCCGCCAGGCTGGTATCGTCGGCCAAAAGCTGGCTGTGTCACGCCAATGCCGATCGAAAAGC
>CAZDAB010000080.1:0-9870 GCA_964502855.1 uncultured Desulfobacteraceae bacterium
TCACCGGGTGGGGCTTTACCATAGAGAGCAAAAAATTGTTTTTAGAAGATTTGTTAAGTTTTGATGAGATTATGATTACAAACTCTCTGATCGGGGCGGTGCCGGTGCTGAGCATAGACGGAAAAAAATTGCCCGAGCCTTCGGACCTGTGGAAAAAGATCAACAAGATCCTCCTGTAACCCCTTAACCCGGACAAGCCCGCCCTCCTGCCAAGCGGAGTAAGGCGAACGGGCTGGAACCAAAAATATTTGCCACAAAGACACAAAGACCCGCCCGCCTCGCCTAATGCGAAGCCGATGGCGGGCAGGCACAAAGGTCTCCTTATTATTCTTTCTTCACCTGCCCTGTTAACTATTGAAAAAAAATGACCGTTGGGGAGCCTCGTCTCGACCGGATCTACTGCGGTATCAATGGATTGCAGTATTACAATACGGCTTCACGATTGATGCCTTGTCGTGGTGAAACCAAGATCCCGTTATCGGGGTATATCCGGCAGATACAAGGCTTGCAGAATTTAGGTCTTAGATGATGTGCTTAAGTTCCTTACGGCTATCCCTGTGGAATTTCGTTTAAGCAGCTATCGACAATCGAGATACACGTGAAATATGTCGGAGTTATCCCACGATCTGAAACATGGCTGATTCATGTGGTCTCCATTACCGATCAGAAGGTTGGTTTTTTTTCAGATACATCTTTGTGACACAAGATATTTTCGCCTGCTCGGATTTTTGTTCTATAGCAGTAAAACGTAACAAAATCACTTTTGCTGAGAACAGGAATGGATATCACATAATCACCTCCCACCTGAAATTGAATATATCACAAAAATTTGGTATATATAAAAAAGGATTTTATGGCAGGCTGTCATAAAAATTCAATGAGCATCATTTTAGAGATACCTCTATGCCGCATCTCATTTTCATGTGAAAATAGGTATTTGCAAGATATCAACAGGTGGTAATCAACTCTTCGGAAAACAAACTGCGCCTGATGGACAACTTGGATAAACATCAAAAGGATTTAGCCACGACCTCTCATCTATTTATGTCAAATTTTTATTCACTCTTCAACGGGCTGTTGCCCAAATTATTTGTCGCCGGCGCTAAAAAATTTTTGATAAATCTAAGGCTCGTTCCAGGCGATTTCAAAACTCGCCCTTCGGGCTCAAACTGTTAGAGTCGCTTTTCTTTCACTTCGCCAAGATTTATGAACAAAAAACGTTTCGATGAGCGCTTAAAAAGATTTCCGTTTCGGCAACAGCCCGTCAAGATTTGATACCATTTCCCGACTCATTCTCTTCCTGCGGAATTGGCGGCCTGAGGATTTTTGACATTTTTATTGATTTTCCAGGCATTGGTATATTCTTTTTTAATTTATTTTCTTTAAATCTGGTAATTTTAATTAAAGTTTCCATATATTTAGCCGATAAATAAGGTATTACTAATTTGAAAAATGCCAGTGATGATGAGAGAACATCATGATAGCGGACCTTCGCTTATTTGCACTTAAAACAACTTCATATCTTCAAGCACTCCTAAAGTTCTTCCAGGCCGCATTGAACTTGATGACACAGCAATATCGGTCTGCAAGTCTTCGATTCAAGATTGCTTTCTTTGTGGTTATTCTCATGACAAGTACCTCTTTTGCTCTCAGTATCGTAACGGTCCAGATAATGAACAATTACATACTGAATGAGATTATCAAAAGAGGGGAATCAGTGGGTAAGAGTATTGCTGCTTCGGCAGGATACAACCTTTTGTCGAAGGATCTCTTGGGCCTGGACAATCTTGTTTTTAAGGCGAAGTCATCAAATAGCGACATGCTCTATGTAGCCATCATCGATCTGAACATGAAGACTGTTGTCCATAGTGCGACAGAAATGATCGGGGAGACCAAACCAGTTGCCCAGGGTCAGCTTTTCAGAGAGGCTGCTGACGGGACCACTGTAAAAGAATTGACAAATTCATCAGGCAGTATTTTCGAAATATTGTGCCCCATAGTCTTTATGAAGAAGTCATTGGGTAGCGTGGTTATTGGCATGAACAAGTCCATCCTACTGGAAGCACAGCGAAAAGTTAGCAGCATGATATTGATAGTCTTCGGAATCATTGTCGTTCTCGGAATGTTCGCGAGTTCGCTGCTGGCATCTTTCCTGATAAAGCCCATAAAGGAACTCTCAGCGGGTGTGGAAGAATTGAAGTATGGAACTGCAAAAAATCCGCTCAGGATCTATTCTCAGGACGAGCTGGGGAAACTGACACGTAACTTTAATGAAATGTCAGCATTGATAGCCGATCAGCGGGGAAAACTCACCAAGTATGCTCGTGATCTTGAAGATGCCTACGTTTCCATGGTTAAGGTGGTGGCTGCAGCCATAGACGCGAGAGACTCCTATACTCATGGTCATTCCGCCCGGGTTGCTCAGCTATCTCTGCTCATTGGAGAACAGATAGGCCTTTCCAAAGCGGATCTGAGAGATCTGGAGGTCGCATGTTTATTTCACGATGTAGGTAAGATAAAGACACCTGACTCTATTTTGCTCAAGCAAGGTAAACTCACCGAGGCTGAATATACGGAGATGAAGAAACACGTGGAGTATGGAGCATCCATCCTTAGCTGGGCGCCATCATTATTCAAGTATATCCCTTCCACCCGTCACCACCATGAGTGGCACAATGGCAAGGGTTATCCTGATGGGCTCGTTGGCGACAATATTCCATTGTTTGCAGCAATAATAAGCATAGCAGATGCATTTGATGCTATGACTTCAAATCGGTCTTACAGGAAGGCCCTCTTTAAAGAGGAAGCGTTGCGCAGGATTGCTCGTATGTCAGGAACACAGTTCCGTCCGGAACTGGTTGCTATCTTTCTTGAACTGATGGAAAATAACCACGTCCAGGATGCGCCACTCTCTGTTGTGGGGGCCATCTGATGACTAATCTTCGCGGTTCAAAACGGCTTGCCCTCATTAGTATGCTCTTGCCCATCGTCATGTCGTGTGCGGAAATGAAAAGCTGGATTTCACCAAAAAGTTCTGTTCAGACGTCGGCTCCTGTCAAGGATTCTTCACAGACATCCAGTCGAACATCCTCCGGTCAAGCTGCCAACCTGGCCAAAAAACATTCTGCTAAGACATCGGCTCCTGTGAAGGATTCTTCACAGACATCCATTCAAGTATCAACTCAAGCTGACAATCTGTTCAAAGAACATATGGAGGCAGGTGAGTACCAGAAGGCGATTGACATATACAATGTCGAGTACCAAAAGCACCCGCATGATCTATCTCTGGCAAGAGAGTATGTTAAGAGCATCAAGAATATAGCAACAGCCGCCGGCAAGGCGTTAGATGAGAAAGACTTTGCATCCGCTGGCAGGAACTACGATGTTTTGCTGAAAAACTACGCGCACTTTAAGGGGTTTGACAAGGAGATCTCATTCAATAGCATCTATCTGAATGAAAAACTTTGTTACTGCAAGAAGGCTATTTCCAAACAGGGATTTCAGGAATACCGAAAAGGCAACCTCAGCGAGGCAATTAAACTGTGGCAGGATCTCCTTGTCATTGACCCTCAAAATACAGACATCAAAAAGGCGTTGAGGACAGCTACGCTGCAGCAGAAGAACCTACAGGAAAAGGAATAGGACTTTCATAAAAAACTTTGGGGTAGGAAAGAAGCAGGAGCGACTTATAAATGAGTTGGGGCAGGATTTTAAAGTGAAAGCAAGAAAATCACAAAGTAGCCAGGCTGAGGAATTGCGGGAAAAAACTTCATCCGGGATTTTAGTGGTTGGTGATTCTCCGGACATCCTGAATTTACTCACAGAGATTTTTATATATCATTGATAAAAATTCCCTTTTCTGAGGCGAAATGCCAAATATCATGCAAGATTTTTTGATTATTTGGATACTAAACAAAATTTAATGATTCATGTACCTTTTACCAAAATATATATTAAGTTGCAATCGGTCAAGAGTATGATTTTTTCGTATTTTTAGGCCGAGGTTTCTGTTTTATCCCTCAAATTCTCAAGAACCTTAACCACCGGCAAGTTTTACAGTGTATCCCTGTTGTTTGATCTCTTTCAAAAGAGTCTCCCTGTGATCTCCCTGTATAAGGATAATTCCGTCTTTTACGGTACCGCCGGTGCCACATAAGCGTTTCAATGTTTTGGCAAATTGGTGTAGTTTCTTATCATCAAACGGGAGACCCAAAACAGCGGTTACTGTTTTCCCTTTCCGGCCTTTGATCTCCCTCCTGATTCTTACAATTCCATCCTTTGAATATATGGATTGTTTCTTAGCGGTTTTTTTCTTATTGCAGGTGCATTTCGCAGCCGGATGTCCGCAGGAAGGACAAATTCGACCTGATTCTGTGGAATAAACCAACCGGGTGTTATTCATTAATTTTATCCCTCAACTTACCGTGGTCGACAGTCGTGGGCAGTCTGACATAGACCTTATAAAGTCTTCGTAAAAAATCGCTCAGATCAATCCTGCAAGGAAGCGATCCGCAGATACAACCCGAACGCCTTTAATAACAAAATTTGTAAGATATCTTTGTTTTTTCATGTAAAGATTGTGGGAACTTCCTATTGGTATGTCAATGTTTTTTGCTTATAAGCAAATTTAATTTAAACTTTTTTTGCTTTGGATCAAAAATTTATCCAAGGATAAAATGAAGACCTAAACAAATCATAGTTCATGGTTAAGCTAAAAATGCAGCGTCATTTTAATAGGATACCATCCGCTAACCATACGAAAAGCGACTGGCTCTAATGAAATTTAGTGCCAGGGATAACCATTCATCCGTGATATGTTGGTTTATTTTGCCTTGAAAAACCTGGTCCTTTGGGCTATGCCTGTCCCGCATTGCGGGGGTCAGAGTTCTCTGGCTCTGCCTGAAGAATCGCTGCAAGAGTTTGAAGTGAACTAAAGTTTAAAGTGAGCTAAAGCCCGCCCTGGTGCGACTCGTCCATGTATATGGATATCGGCCATACATCATTGCAAACCTGCCTTTTTGAATATGGCCTATTGGTGATCGGTCTGGGCCAGGGTTAAGGAATTCTGTCAATTATATAAAAACAGCGGAGCGCAGCGACACCATAACTTTAGGCACTTTAGATCACTTTAGACACTTTTCACTTGTACGGCTTTAACTAAAACAGCCTCTTTCAGGGGCAAACCAAAGTCTCGTCCTTTGGACCAGGATTTTTACTATGTGCTGATGAATCGTCAAAAAGTGGAAAAATTGTCTGAGCGTCCAGACCCGGGACTTTCTGACGTGGACTGAGGATTCTTTATAATCGGCGACAAAATTAAACAGATGCTGGTATATAATCTTTTTAGCTGGCGGGGTTCTTTTAGATTTCAGGAAGGCTTTAAATTCATTCAGCCGGATGCTTAAATTCTGGATTGAACGTATTGATAAATCGGCAAACCGGCAATAATCTAAAAACTGTTTGCAATAGTAATGAAGCATGATGACAATTCCCCGTTTTCATAGGGTCATGCTTTATCATTAAACACCTATTAATAAAAGGCAAACTTCGCTAACTGCGTGTTTTGTTGGTTGGGTGAACAAATCAAAAGATATCTTTTCTTTCCTGTTGACATGATACTAATATATGATACTATATTGTTATGAATAAAAAGCAACGACAGACTCTACAGAAAATATTTGAGAAGCCGGAGCGTTCGGATATTTCATGGAAAGATATTGAGGGATTATTTATAGCTCTTGGCGCTGAAGTGGCCGAAGGCAAAGGGTCACGTGTGCGGGTGGCACTTAATGACGTTCGTGCCGTTTTTCACCGGCCCCATCCTAAGCGAGTGACAAACAAAGGGTCTGTAAAGTCTGTGCGAAGATTCTTAATAGAATCGGGGGTGAAAACATGATGGAATATAAAGGATATTTTGCAAAAGTCGAATTTGATGATGATGCCAGCATCTTTCATGGCGAAGTTATCAATTTAAGAGATGTGATTACATTTGAAGGTGAAACAGTTAAAGAGCTTAAGCAGGCTTTTCAGGATTCAGTTGACGATTATCTGGATTTTTGTGCCGAGCGGGGCGAGGACCCCGAAAAGCCTTACTCTGGCAAGTTCGTTGTACGCGTTGAACCAGAGCTTCATAAGAATATCACGACGGAAGCACGTAAAAAAGGGAAGAGTTTAAATATATGGGTAAAAGACGCAATATCTAAGGCATTAAAGGACTCCACCCAACATGAGCATTCACTCTGATCTCAATAGCCTATCGGCTTTTGGGTCAGGCGATGCCCGGCGTTGGCCCGGCACTGAAGATTCAACACACATACCTTTATGGCTTTGGCAACAACCAAAAAAAAATTATTATTACCACAAGTTGGAACAAACAATGGACATCAACCTTCTCATCGCAGATCTGAACAAATATAAAGAGAAATTAATTGCTTCAATCCAAATAGCTATTGGTTTTGACGATCAATCCTTATCATGAAAAAAACTATGGAGGGCAAAATGAAAGAAAAACAATTCACCCGCCGTCGATTCTTAAAAAATCTTACCCTGACGTGTACCTGCAGTACCCTTGGCGTGCATGCGCTGACTGCGCGTCATGTCTGGGGGAAACCCCCTAAAGGGGCTGGCTCCAATCAATCGGCGCCCATGGAATACCGGACCCTCGGTAAAACAGGCCTCAAGGTTTCAGCGCTCAGCTTTGGCGTAATGCGACTGTCCGAGCCTGCGGTATTATTTAAAGCCCTGGACATGGGTATCAATTATTTTGATACGGCCCATAGGTACCAGAACGGCAATAACGAAATCATGCTGGGCAAGGTCCTCAAACAGTACGGCAGATCCAAGGTGTTTATTGCCACTAAAATCCCACCTTATTATAAACAGTTTGGAAGCAAGCGGCTCAACGATCAAAAATCCATGGAAACCATGATGGAAGAAAGCTTAAGACGGCTTCAGACTGACTATGTTGATGTGGTTTTCCTCCATAGCATTACCGATCCGGAGTGGCCGGTGCATGACGAAATGCTGGGTTTTTGTCAAAAAATGAAAAAAACCGGGAAAGCCCGTTTTGTGGGAATTTCTTTCCACACCACGGGCCAAACTTACGTGGATACGGTGGACCGGTCTTTGGAGACCGGGTTCTACGATGTTTTTCTGGCCACACTGAATTATAAGAGCCCCCCGGAACACATCCAGGCATTACAACGCGCGCGTCAAAAAGACGTGGGCATTATTGCCATGAAGACACAGGCCGGCGGCTATAAACCCGAAGCAAAACTATCGCTCAATCCGCATCAGGCAGCGTTGAAATGGGTCCTTGACTGCGGGTTTGTGGACTGTGCCATTCCCGGAATGGTTAACCGGCAGCAGCTTGCGGAAAACGCCGGCGTTATCGGGAAGAAAATCGGGTGGAGTGACCGCAAGACCCTTTCGGCCTATTATGATGCGGTTAAAGATCGCTATTGCTTGAGGTGCGGCAGCTGCACTTCTTCATGCAAAAAACAGGTGGACATTTCCACCATTCACCGCTGTCTCATGTACTGGGAAGGCTATGAAGACTTTGACCTGGGCCGGGCCACTTACCGACAACTTTCGCCCGCGGAGAATGCCCTGGCCTGCATGGGCTGCACAGCCCCCACCTGTAATTGTATTAACGGAATAAAAATATCGGAGCGAATGCGCCATGCCCATATTCATTTTACCTGAAACCGGCCCCGCTCGCCCGGCCTTGCGCTGTTGTATAACTCTTTTGATGATTCTGTTTTTTTTGGCCGTAACCTGCATCACCCCCCGGGCTGAATCCGTCCCCGGACCGATTTTCAGGTCGGCCCTGCCGTCCCCGGAATGGCAGATAGACGGACAGCCCTATGGTTTTGTTCCCCAGAATCTCTATGAATACATTAATGGGGAAGCCGAATTTTTTATTGCATTTGGTTTTATTGAACTGAAAGGGGCGAATTATACATCCGTTGCCGGCGGAAAAGGCACGGTGACGATCGATATTTATAATATGGGAAACAAACTGAATGCGTTCGGGGTATTCCAGTCAAAAAGAGGCGGCCAGGCATCTGCTTTGAACTTGGGCGCAGCATCTGCCGGATCTGATGGTTACCTTGCTTTTTATAAAGATCGATTTTTTGTTGAAATACAGGCCTATATCACTCGCGAAAAAGAAAAACACAGGGTCGAGACCATGGCCGCAAGCATTGCGGCGCATTTGCCGGGTGACAATACCCCTCCGTCGGAGCTTTTCTATCTTCCTGAAAAGAATAGGATTGCCGGATCAGAACGCTATATAAACGGCGGCATACTGGGACATGCGTTTTTGGACAGGGGTATTGTATGCAATTATCGCATCCAAGGTCAAAAAGTAACGGCCTTTGTTGCCATGTTGGCCTCACCTCAGGATGCGGTGCACGCCTTGGAGCAACACCGGTCGTTCTTTTTGAAATCCGGTAAAAAATGCCGGCCCCTTGACCGCTTTGGCAAGTACGGTTTTGTTTCCGAGGAGCCCTATCATCAAAAGATCATGGAAACACAGGTCGGGGCGTTTGTGGCAGGGGTTTATGATCTGAACACCCTGGAAGCAGGGCAAACATTATTGGCGGATATAATAACAACCCTAAAACAAAAAGAAAATATCCGCTGACCGTAAGTGAGAAGGAGTTGGCGGGCTCGTCCTCCTATGCTTTGCGACAGATTTGGATAATCTTTTCCGCCACCTGATCGGGCGTTAACGGGTCTGTATCAATTTCGTATTGAGCGGCGCTTTTGTATTTGGGAATCCGTTGCTCCAGGACTTCTGCGACTTCTTGGGTAAATGTCTTTCCGGCGGTCAAGGCAGGACGCTGGGTGTCTTCTTGAATTCGCGAGACGATCGCATCCACGGAAGTCTTTAACCAAAATATACGGGAGTTGATTTTTAGCGCCTCAATATTTTCCGACCGTTCGATAATCCCGCCACCGGTATCAATAATAATATTATCAAGCCCCGCCAGTTCCCGGGCCACTTCAGATTCTATATCGCGAAACCCGGGCCAACCCAATTTCTCCACGATTTCCGGAATCGGCATGCGTGCCTTTTTGACGATTTGCGCATCCATATCCATTAACGGCATGTCAAGTTGCAGGGCGAGAAGCTCTCCCACCACGCTTTTTCCGGTACCCCGATATCCGATCAATACGATATTCATGAATTCAAATGCTCCATTACCACGCCACGCATGACTTCAACCGGTGCGTCAACACCGGTAAAACGTTCAAATTGCAGGACCGCCTGGTTGACAAACATTTCGACTCCGTAAATGACTTTAAGTCCGCGAGACTTTGCATCGGCAAGCAGTTTGGTTTCAAGGGGGGTATAGACAATGTCAAAGACCACCTGTCCGGATCGAAATAGGTCGGAAGGAATCAGGGAGGCATCCGGGTTTGGATGCATACCCACCGGCGTACAATGAAGGATGATATCCGCAGTGTCCATTGCTGAGGCAAGAGAGTTTTGGGTCAGCAATCGGGATGTGATGGAAGCATCCGTGCCGGCCTTTAAATCGGTCGTCAACTGCTCAAGCATCCGCTTGTCAATATCCAAAATGGAAAGTTGCCCCGGCTTTGTATTCAGGGCAAGGGTAAAGGCAATGGCCCGTGCCGCACCGCCCGAGCCCAACATTAAAATATGTTTGCCGTCAATTTCCACACCCGCATCACCAATGGCCTTTAACGCACCCGGCCCGTCCGTACCCAACCCCACCAGCTTGCCTTTTTCATTGATAACCGTATTGATTGAACCGATGCTGCGGTCTGCCTCCGCAATGTCATCGACATATTTCATTGCTTCGATTTTATGCGGAATGGTGACGCTCATGCCGCGAAAAT
>CAZDAB010000081.1:0-9776 GCA_964502855.1 uncultured Desulfobacteraceae bacterium
ATAATACCTAAATAGTTGTACGATTTAAAAGGCGGAAAAAGCGGAATTTGACAAATAGAAGGTCTCATGCCATATATGTTTTAGATAGAAAATCTTTTTGAAATGGTGTTTTATGGAAAATTTGGAAATCGAAGTAAAATTTTATTTGTCGGATATGGACTCCACACGTGACCGGATTCTTGAAATCGGTGCGGTGTCCAGAGGACGGGTTTTTGAAACAAATACACGCTTTGACGACGCCGATAATCGTTTGATCGAAAAAAAATCTCTGCTGCGGCTCCGACAGGATACAAAAACAATCCTTACTTTTAAATCCGAACCCGCTTTTAAAGACGATCAATTTAAAATATTAAGAGAGCTTGAAGTTCAAGTCAGTGATTTTACCACCATGAAACATATTCTGGAATCTTTGGGGTTCCGGGAAGAACAAGTGTACGAAAAATGGCGTGAAACTTTTATATTAAACCATACCAACCTCTGCCTGGATACGATGCCCTACGGGGACTTTCTCGAAATTGAGGGGCAAAAGGAAGATATTAAGAAGTTGGCATCCCAAATCGGTCTTAAATGGAAAAAAAGAATCCTTCTTAATTATCTTGCGATATTTGATGTCATCAGGCAGAAATCGAACCTGCCTTTTTATGATGTCACATTCAGCAACTTTATAAATATCGGGTTTGATATCGCGAAATATCTTGATCTTCTTGAGGTTAATCGTCATTGACGGCTTCGTAAAAAGTCCAATTTCTGCGTTGCGCTTCATTTCGTGTTCACTGCGGCGTACATAAGTACGCCTCATTCCACGAAATTCGCGACGCCTTGAACTTGAACTTTTTACTTTGCCGTCTCAATTTTGACTTTTTACGAGTTCAGCATCATTAGCGTATAAAAAAAGTAAAAATCCTGGCCCAGAGGACCAGGTTTTTCAAAGCAAAATAAAACCATGATTTCTGTTTTAACATTAAACCTGCGTTTTGGATTGGCCGACGACGGACCCAATAGCTGGCAATTCCGCAAGGAGGGCTTTCCCTATCTTTTTGAAAAATATCGTGCAGATTTTATCGGTTTTCAGGAAGCGAATGATTTCCAGACAAATTTTCTGAATGAAATTTTGACGGAATACGATTTTATCGGCAAGCGCAGCCCATCTCCGTCCTTCTGGCAAGACATTATTATCTTTTATAAAAAAACCTGGACCTGCATCTATCGAGAACATTTCTTTTTGAGTCCAACACCCACCATACCGAGCCGTTTCCGGGAAAGCCTCTGGCCGAGACAATGCACCATGGGTCTGTTCAAAAACGGTAACCACATAATCATATGTGTCAATACTCATCTTGACTTTGATACCTCGGTCCAGATCAAAAGCGCCAAACTGATTATGGATCGCTTACTGCGTTTTCCGAGGGAGGTTCCTGTAATTATGGTCGGAGACTTTAATGCCATTCCCTTTAGTCCCTGCTATAACATCTTCACCGGCCATGGTCGGACGACAGAGGAAAAGGGGCGGTATTTTAAAAACGCGTTCAAAAAACCCTATCCAGGGACCCATCATGGGTTTACAGGGAGTATAAACGGAGATTATATAGACTGGATTCTTTATCGCGGAAAAATATTCAAACAAGATTGCATGGTCATCAGGGATACAATTGACGATCTTTATCCCTCAGATCATTTCCCGCTCTATGCCTCATTCAAGTTGGCCGTTCAGGAAAAATATATTGATACTGAGTTATCATTATGACAATAATATCAAATCAAGATAATAAAGCCTCCTTTGTAAAACAAACTGGCAGTCAATTCCTGTTTTGCAAAAAAAAGAGGTCGGATTTTTGATAACTTGTTGTATTATTTTGATAAATAGTCTTATTTCACCGAAGATTACTTTGCCCAATAAAAAATGAGTCTAAGGGATCTAATTCGATGAAATTCCGAAGATTAAATAGCTTTCAAGTAATTGTGATTGTGGTTTTGACTCTGGCCATCTTTGTTTCCGCATGCTCTCGGGGAGAAAGTGAGCAACATCGTAACCTTACCATAGGATTTGCGGCAATGAACGTGGAGATGACATGGATGAAGTTTGCATATCATGCCATGCACAAAAAGGCTGCCGAGTTGGGTGTTGTGTTGATCACTTATGATGCAAATAATAATGTAACCAAACAAGCAACCAATATCGAGGATTTAATCAAACGGGGCGTGGATGCTATTATAACTGATCCTGTGGATGTAAGCGGGCTGATCCCGGCGCTTGAGTCAGCCTCCCGAAATGGGATCCCCGTGGTTGCCTTTGACCGGTCTGCGTTCGGGGCGCCGTATCTTTTCTTTGTGGGTTCAGATGATATAGAGGCCGGCCGCCTTGCATGCCGGTTTCTTGCTAATAGGTTGAGTGGTTCGGGAAAAATCATAGTTTTAGAAGGCGCCATTGGATCTTCACCTGCAATTAACCGCTCAAAGGGTTTTTATGAAGAAATCGAAAAATACCCTGCTATGAAAGTTGTGTTCAAAAAAAGCGGTGGATTTTTACGCGATGAGGGTTATCGCGTTATGGAGGAGGCCCTGGCCAAGGTAACCCGCTTCGATGCAATATATTCTCATAATGACGATATGATTTTAGGGGCAATAGAGGTGTTGGAAAACGCAGGTATAACGCCGGAAAAAGTCTTAACCATTGGAACCGACGCAATTCCCAACGCACTGATAGCCATACGTGAAGGCCGGTTGGATGCTACAATTCAGTATCCGATATATCAGGTAGAAATCGCTTTGGAAAAGCTTGTGAATTACCTGAAAACCGGCAAACTGCCGGAATGGAGAGAGCACTTGGTGAAACCGTGGGTAATCACCCGCAAGAATATATCAACCGGTGACTTTTATTCCATTCTTCAAAATTAACATTTTTGTAACCGTTTTTACAAATCCAAAATTTTCAATTTGCCCCGGAAGAATAGGCTACACCCCAGTAAATATGCCACGCATTCAACGGGGTAAACATTTCACCCCGGTACGATCTGCTGGCCTGCCCCGGTTTTTCCACGGGGACCTATGGAGCCGGCAATCCTCAATGCTGTGGAGCGTATCCTTATGCTTAAAAGAAAATACATGCTGATTCTCGGGGGGGTACTCGTTTTCACCTGTTTTATTGCAGGTGTTTTGAATATTACTTTCAATTATATGAAATCAAGCCGGAAATGGGCGTTGCGTGAACTCGAAGAGCAGGTCAATACCGGGTCGAAACAACTGCAATTTTACTTTAAAGGTATGAGTTCTCATCTCATCAGAATTGAAAAGTATCTGGCCAACAATAACATGAAGGTGGATAAAGAACTCTATGGTTACCTGAATTTTGCAAGAAGCCATCATCGGGATGCAATTTCGGAAATTTTGATCCTGGATTCTAATGGGAATGTCGTTGCCGGCACAAATCCATCTTCACTGCAATCAAGTTTTCGGGAATCCGAATATTTTAAGAACTCCCAACACACGTTTAACAAAATCTGCCTGTCAGAGGCGATTATTGTATCAGATTTAAATAGACGACCTGAAGTTTCCCCTAAAATTTTTCACGATCCCCTGGATCTGGGGTGGGTTCTTTATTCCGGAGTCTATTCAAAAGGCGTATTTAAAGGAGCTGTTTTGTTCGTCCTAAGGAGTGAACCGTTCTTCAATCAATATTCTATGGCGTTAAGCAAACTTGCATCAGGCTATGGATTCATATTACAGAAAGACGGCCGCATTCTTTTTCACCGTAATGTCGAACTTCGAGGTAAGTTTCTGTCTGACCTGCCTGATTCTTCCGATATGGCCCGGGCCAAGGATTTGCTGAAAAAAATAGAGGAAAAGGGTTTTACGCATCGCGTTATTGGGCAACAAATGATGCTTACTTCTGAAATATACCTTCCGAATCAGAGCTGGATCGTAGGCATTTCGACCACCACATCGAAGTTGGCTCGAAAGACCCTAAACTTTATCTATACCCTCAGCGGGATAGTTTTACTCCTGGGCATCATTATTTTCGGCCTGGTTTTCACTTTGATCCGGCTCGGCCAGGCCAGGGATGCCTTGATGGAAAGCGAAGCACGTTTCAAGGGCATTTTAGAGGCGGCCGAAAATATCTCCTTCATAATGACGGATCTGGCGGGAACAGAGGCACATATACTGGAGTTCAGTCCGGGTGCGGAAAGGATTTTTGGGTATAGCCGTGAGGAGGCAATCGGCAAGCCTGTCGCTATGCTCCTTCTTTCGGAAGACGCAGCCAGATTTCCTGATGTCATTGAAGCCATGAAGCAACAAAAACAAGGGTTCACCGGAGAATCGACCATGGTTAGAAAGTCAGGAGAAATATTCCCAGCCATTTTCACCACCTATCCTTTCTGCGATGCCGAAGGCAATATGACGGCCACCTTGGGCGTATCAATCGACATTACTGAGAAAAAGATGTTAGAGGCCGAAGCCATACGGTCTAGTCACCTTGCCTCATTAGGCAAACTGGCAGGCGGTGTGGCCCACGAAATCAATAACCCCATCAACGGCATCATGAATTACGCTCAGTTGATCTCAGACCGACTGGATAAAGAAAGCCCGCTGGAAGAGTTTGCCGGTGAAATCATCCATGAAGCCGAGCGTGTGGCCACCATCGTTCGGAACCTTCTGACCTTTGCAAGACAGGAAAATCAGTCCCACAGTCCGGCGAGAATAGGCGATATCATAGAGCAAACACTATCACTGATTCGAACGGTATTTCGCCATGACCAGATCACCCTTGAAATTAATGTTCCCGATGACCTCCCGAAAATCAAATGCCAGAGCCAGCAGATTCAGCAAGTGCTGATGAACCTGATAACCAATGCCAGGGATGCGCTCAATGAACGGTATCCGGAATACGACCCGGATAAAAAGGTGTCAATCACTTCACAAAAAGTATTAATCATTTCACATATGTTTGAAAAAAAAGAGCAAGAATGGATTCGCACCACCGTGGAAGATCATGGTTCAGGAATTGACCCTGATATTATAGAAAGAATGTTCGACCCATTTTTCACAACCAAACCCAAGGGCATTGGGACCGGACTCGGGCTTTCCATAAGCTATGGGATCGTTCAAGACCATCACGGCAAATTGCATGTGGAAAGCGAACCCGGTCAATATACACGCTTTCACCTTGATCTGCCGGTGGACAATGGATGGGAGTTGGAATGATGGGAAATATACTGGTTGTTGATGACGAAAAAAGCTTGCGAGTTACCCTAAAGGAGTTTCTCTTAGAGGATGGGCACAACGTTCATGTGGCCGAAGATGCCGACCTGGCCATGGAACTTCTGGAGAAAGAGGAAGTAGATGTGGTGGTCGCAGACATCATTCTCCCCCGGGTGACGGGGGTAGACCTTCTTAAAGCCATACGCAAGTTATCTTCCCATGTGCAGGTGATCATAATAACCGGTGAACCAAATTTAGAAACTGCAACGGATGCGGTTCGACTGGGCGCCTTTGATTACTTGTCCAAACCTGTCACCAAAGAGATGCTATTGCGAGTAACCGGTCATGCGCTTCACAAAAAAGTCCTTATGGACGAAAAAGACCGAATAGAATCGGAAAAAGAGAGATATCGCAGCAACCTGGAGTCCATATTCAAGAGCGTGAATGATGCTATTATTACGGTGAATGATGATTTGCATGTAATAGAGTCCAACCCGGCTGCAAAAAGCATTTGTGGTATTACTCCCCGGAAGATTATCGGAAAAAATTTTAGTGACGTTCAAACCCGGTGCCAAAAACTATGTCTCAATGTTTTAAAAGAGACTTTGAAAACGAAAAATGCCATTAAGGAATACCGTGTTGAATGCAAACATCAAGATCGGCCGGGCCAGGTGGTGCTGCTTTCAAGTTCACCCCTTATGGACCGAGATAACAGGTATGTGGGAGCAGTCCTTGTGGTCAGAGATGTAACCAGACTGACCAGTCTGGAGCGGGAATTGAGAGAGCGGCATCAATTTCACAATATCATTGGTAACAGCCGAAAGATGCAGGAAATTTACAGACTTCTGGAAAATCTGGCTGACACGGAAACAACGGTATTGATCACGGGCGAAAGCGGTACAGGCAAAGAATTGGTTGCAAAAGCGCTACATTATGAAGGCGCCCGTGTTGGTAATCCGCTGATAACGGTTAATTGTTCAGCTCTTTCCGAAAACCTGCTTGAAAGCGAGCTTTTCGGGCATGTCAGGGGAGCTTTTACAGGGGCTGTGAAAGATAAGGCAGGCCGTTTTCAATTGGCCCATGGAGGCACCATCTTTTTAGATGAAATAGGTGACATTACTCCAAGGATACAGCTGAAACTTTTGAGATTCCTGCAAGAAAGAGAATTTGAGAAAGTGGGAGATTCTATCCCCGTCAAAGTGGATGTTCGGGTAATTGCCGCTACAAACCGCGACTTGAAAAAGAAGGTAAGTCTGGGAGAGTTTCGGGAAGATCTTTATTACCGGCTCAATGTTGTTGAAATCGCCCTGCCGTCCCTCAGGGGAAGGCGTGAAGACATCCCGATTTTAGTTGACCACTTTTATAGTCTGTTTTGCAAAAAGTTCCCAAAAGACATTGATGGCATATCCGAAGAGGTGCTGGCGACATTCATGGGTTACTCATGGCCGGGAAATGTAAGGGAGTTAAAGCATGCCATTGAACATGCGTTTGTCCTTTGCCGGGACCGAACCATAACCGTAGATCACCTGCCATCCGAAATTAAAGAGTTTTTTAAGACCCAACGTCCTGTTTCTAAAAAAAATGCTGCCAACGAGCCACAGGAAATTCTCCGGGCTTTAAACAAAACCGACTGGAACAAGGCCAAAGCCGCCCGCCTGCTTGGCATAAGCCGACGAACCATCTATCGAAAAATCGCCGAATACAAATTCACCAAACCCACCGAATAAATGTGCCATGTCACAGATTTGTCGTGTCACACTTTTGTAGCTGGCACACTTTTTCAATCCTTTTGGGATAAGTCGCCTTCCTCACAATTTTTTATATCTACTTGATAAGGCTACCGAAAGTAGTTTTTTTTCCATCTCCCCCCTTTCTGGCACGGATTTTGATAAGTAACCGTTCAGGGGTTGTCGTTTCACCTCACAAATCCGAACCGTTCACACTATTGCGGAAGGATTCGATTCGGAAACAAGCACAAGGGGATTATAGAGATGTTCACATCAATTGGTTCGGATACTTTTGACTCCGAAATTTTATCGGAAAAAAGACCTGTGCTACTGGCATATATTCGCCGGGACTATGAATATAAAAACCAGATTGAAATCCTCGAAAGTGTATCCAAAGAGTATGGTGATGCGATAAAAATATGCCTGTTGGATGAAAATTTTGCCAGAAAATACAAAAATCTTAAAATTGAAGGGGACCCTACTTTTATCGGTTATTATAAGGGGGCGAAACAAGGAAGGATATTAGGCAAGGCGGACAGGGAAACATTGATCTCATTCATATTATCCATTTCTGCATAATATTCAAAATGATGTGAAACAAGACTTAAACAACCATTTCCGAAATAAGATGATGAAATCTAAAAAAAATTCAAAGAAAAAAGGCCATGGTCAGAATACTTATTGTCGATGATGAAGATCAGATTGTTCGAATGGAACAGCAGATGCTGGAACGATTAGGTTATCAAGTTACGGCACGAACCAGCAGCATTGAAGCTTTGGAAGCGTTTCGAGCAGATCCTGATAAGTTCAATCTTGTTATTGCCGACATGACCATGCCGAACATAACCGGTGTTCAGCTATCACAAAAACTCCTGGAGATAAAACATGATATTCCAATCATAATTTGTACCGGTTTAAACCAAAAAATTTCTGAGGATAATGCAAAGGCCGTGGGTATTAGTGGATTTATCATTAAGCCGGCAACTATAAATGAGCTGGCCAGGACCATCCGGAAAGTGCTTGATGAAGGAAAGGAAAAATAACTATTGGCACGCATTCTTATTATAGACGATGATGTCCAAATATTGAACATGCTCCGCCAAACGTTAGAACGTGAAGGGTACGACGTGCTGAAGGCTTCTAACGGTAAGCAGGGGATAAGACTCTATCGGGAAGAGCCTGTCGATCTGATTATAACAGATATAATCATGCCCGAAAAAGAAGGTATTGAAACCATCCTTGAACTTAAACGAGATTATCCTGATGTGAAAATCATTGCCATTTCCGGTGGCGGACGAATCGACCCTGAGGAGTATTTAGATATGGCCGAAAAATTAGGGGCACAGCGAACATTTACCAAACCTGTTGAACGGAAACAGCTTTTAAATGCAGTTCGGAACCTTTTACAATAACCATAATCAATGGCATACCTACAGACATAAATTCATCTCAATCACCTTTCATTAAGCCGTTCATATTGTTGAATCCCTCAAAGATATGGGTCTGAGAACAGGAGTGACATATTTTTACGACTCCTCCCGGCGTAATAATATCCCGTCATATTTTTGACACATTCTTAAGTTCCTTAAACGTAATTTTGTCAAAGCATTTTTTAAAAAAAGGCGGAGAATAAGCATAACTCTCTGTGCCTATTGACAGTTTGTTGCTTCTAAGCTTTTTGGCACAAAATATGCAGAATACACTAAAGATGTAGAAAGCTGAATAGATCTTAAGCTTTCAAAAAAATAACTAAGTTGAGCGATTTTTTGGGAAGAGATGTACTGAGATCTTGATGCATAAAGGAGGCAAAAAGAAATGGCAGAACTTGCTGAAAAAATGGATCCGGCCGTAAAGGTAATGGCAGATAGGGAAGGAAAATATCTGACCTTCACGTTAGCTGATGAAGAATATGGCATCGGTATTTTGAAGATCAAGGAAATCATCGGGATGATGTCGATCACAACGGTTCCGCAAACACCGGAATTTGTAAAAGGGGTCATTAACCTGCGGGGAAAGGTGATACCGGTAATCGATTTAAGGCTCAGCTTTGGGATGGAGCCTATCGATTACACCGAACGGACATGTATCATCGTTGTTGAAATCCAAGGGACTGCCGGAACGGTTCAAATCGGCATCGTGGTTGATGCGGTATCAGAGGTATTAAATATAAACGGCAAGGATATCGAGGACACACCCATATTCGGCGCAAGACTGAATACTGATTACATCCTCGGCATGGCTAAAATGAAAGGGTGTGTTAAGATTTTACTCGATATCGATCGGGTCTTAAAGGCAGAGGAAGTACAACTGCTTGAAAAAGCCGCATAAATTGAGAAATAAAGTTAAAAACAAGACGCTTTAAATGGAGAATACAATGTTACACAAATTTAAACTCTCAACCAGGATACTCTCACTGGGCATTGTCATTATCGTATGTTTTTCATTGGTTTTTGCGTGGATCTATCCAAAATTAAAGGAAAAGATGTATGAAGCCAAGTATTTAAAAACACAACATTTGGTGGAGTCTGCATATGGTGTTCTAGACTATTATGCCAAGCAGGCCAAGTCCAATAGGATGTCTCTGGACCAAGCGCAGGCCAACGCCATAGAAGTCATAAAAAATATGCGTTATGCTCAAAAAGAATATTTCTGGATCAACGATATGACGCCAAAAATGATTATGCATCCAATGAAACCGGCATTGGATGGAAAGGATTTGACACAAAATCAGGACCCCAATGGAAAGCGGTTGTTTGTTGAAATGGTCGAGGTATGCAAAAAAAATGGCTCGGGATTTGTTAATTAGTGTTTGAACGATAATCCCTAAGATACTGATATAGATTAAATTTATGG
>CAZDAB010000082.1:0-7602 GCA_964502855.1 uncultured Desulfobacteraceae bacterium
ACTGCCTGAAATGTTCGCATACATTTAACCTTCTGGATGCTCGCGGCGCCATCAGTGTTATGGAGAGAACCGGTTATATCGGACGCATAAGAAACCTTGCCAGAGCCTGTGCGGAAGCATATCTGGAGCAAAGAAAAAAGATGGGGTATCCCCTGATCAAGAAGGAAAAATGATATTAAAGGCGGTTCCGTTTATAGGATGATGTTTAATGGATGATGTAAGATCAATGGTGCATGACTCGTGAATACTCTAATTTAAATTTTGCATCAGATTAAATAAATATAGAGGTGGATATGGAAACTTTATTGCTTGAGATTGGGACGGAAGAGATACCGGCAGGTTACATTGAACCTGCGCTAAATGGAATATCATCAATGCTTCTGAAAAAAATGACCGATGCCCGTATTGAACATGGAAGTGCCAGGATTTTTGCGACTCCGAGACGGCTTGCAGTGGAAGTAAAAAAAGTTGCAGTCAAACAAAAATCATTAATTTCAGAAGTTGTGGGGCCTCCTGAAAAAGTCGGTTTTAATGAAAAAGGCCAACCCACTGTGGCGGCGAAAAAATTTGCTGAAAAAGTCGGAGTTTCGGTAAATACTTTAATTGTAAAGGATACGAACAAGGGGCGTTACTTGTGTGCAAAAGTTGCGGAGCAAGGGCTCCCCTCCCGAACGTTGCTGAAAAATATCCTGCCGGAAGTGATTCTTGCCACACCGTTTCCCAAGACCATGAAATGGGCCGAGCTTGATATTCAATTTGCCAGGCCCATACATTCGATATTAGCCCTTTTGGGAGAGAAAATAATTCCTTTTACCTTAGGGGGCATAAAAAGCGGAGGATATACTTGTGGGCATTACTTTATGAATAATACCGAAGTAAAAATTTCCAGCCCCGAGGACTATATTAAGACCCTGCGTTCCGCAAAAGTACTGGTAGATCTTCAAGAACGCAAAAAAACTCTCGAGAAAGAGATCGATAAGGCTGCAAAAAAAGTAGGCGGCAAGATCTTGCCTGATGATGAACTGGTGGAGATTGTAAAAAACCTTGTCGAATATCCTGTGGCTACGGTCGGCAAATTTGATAAAGAATTTCTGGAAGTCCCCGGTGAAATACTGATTACCGCCATGCGAGAACACCAAAAATATTTTGCCGTGATAGACAGTAAAGGAGATCTTATGCCCTGCTTTGTGGCGGTAAACAATACCCGTACTAAAGATATGAACCTGGTGGCAACCGGGCATGAATGGGTGCTGAAAGCCCGACTTGCGGATGCTCAATTCTTTTACAAAAGTGATCTGGAGTATTCCTCTAAAGATAGGGTTGAAAAACTAAAAGGCGTTCTTTTTCAGGCCAAACTCGGGTCCATGTATGAAAAGGTTGAGCGTCTTCAAAAAATGGTAGGATTTCTGGGAGATAACGTTGAAGAGGGTTCGGATTTGAAAAAGCATGTTACCCGGGCTGCCTGGTTGTGCAAGGCTGATCTTGTTAGCAATGTTGTGGTTGAATTTCCCAAACTGCAGGGGATTATGGGCAGGGTTTACGCTTCTGTTAAAAAAGAACCCGTTGGTGTGGCTACAGCAATAGAAGAACATTACCGGCCGATTTATTCAGGGGGAAAACTTCCTGAAACTACGGCAGGCGCGATTCTTGCCATTGCCGACAAGATCGATAATATCTGCGGATTTTTTTCCGTAGGGCTTATTCCCACCGGCGCTTCCGATCCATACGCGCTTCGGAGGCAAGGCATCGGTTTAATCCAAATCATGATCGATAAAAACTTTTCATTTTCTCTGACGGGGATGATCGAGAAGAGTCTAAAACTATACGGTGTAAAGGGCATCAGGAAGATTCGGGATATCGCCGATCCGGTAAGCACATTTATACAAAACCGTATGACACATTTGCTGGCGGAAGAAGGATTTTCAAAAGACGTCATCCAGGCCGTTGTGAGTGTATCGGTGGACAATGTTCCGGATGTCTGGAACAGGGCCAGGGCACTTCAAAATCTAAAGACCGCACCCGATTTTGAACCCCTGGCTGTTGCATTCAAGCGTGTCGTCAATATCATAAAAAAAGTGAAGGGCTTTAAAGCAAAACCCATCAAGGAGAACCTGTTTGAACATGATTCCGAATCCGTTCTTTATTCGGCATATCAAGCGGTCAAAGACAATGTCTCGGCCAACCTGGAGAAGGGAGATCCGGGACACGCACTGCACGAGATCGCTTCTCTTCGCGGTCCGGTGGATGCTTTTTTTGATGGAGTTTTAGTCATGGCAAAGGAGACAAAAATACGCAGTAACAGACTTAGCTTGCTCAAGCATATAGCCGATCTGTTTGAAACCATAGCAGATTTTTCAAAAATATCGACTTAGGGCTCACTCAAAAAATATTCGACCAGAAACCAAATCTGCCTTTTCAATATGTTAAAATGGAACGATTTGAATTTTTAAAAAAAGATTATGTTCAGGGGTTTCCGGCCAACTGCGGGTTTGAAGTTGAGAGGGTGGCTTACGGGATATTTGAATCACGTCTAAAAATTCGTTCGGTGCACCGCCAGCAAGACGGGTTTGTGCATGCAGGTGTCATTGCGACCATGGCTGATCATACGGCCGGTTATGCTGCGTTTACCACGGTTTCCGAAAATTATCGAATCCTGACCATTGAGTTCAAAATTAATTATTTTAAGCCTGCCGTTGGCGAATTGATGATCTGCCGTTCAAAAGTCATCAATAATGGCAGAAAAATCAAGGTATCAGAATCTGAAGTTTTTTCTGTATCTGAAGGCCAAGAAAAACTTATATCAAAAGCCATGGTCACTTTAATTGCGGTGCCGGCTGAAAATTTGGCTTAAAACATTCTTTTAACGGATAACAGAGTATCATTTCAATAAATTATGGATTCGGGTTTACGTTTTTCATGCAAGATTCAGGTATTATTTTCCGAAGCACTAATTGGGGATGTCAAAGAAGAATCTCCATTCCTTCTCTTGCCACCACGATTTCAAGTTCAGATTGATTCTCCATATATTCAAGGCAACGTTTTTCAAGTGCAAACAGTTCCTGATCTGTTCGTGGAGGGTCATAATGAAAAAGAACGATTTTTTTTACTCCGGCCTCAAGGGCGGAACTGATTGCATGTTCAAAATAAGAATGGCCCCATCCTATTTTTGATGCAAAGTACTCTTTTTGGGTGTACTGACAATCATGGATAAGAATGTCTGCACCGTGAAAAAAATCCAGCAGCTTTTGGTTTTCTTCTCTGACGGCTTCTTCTCCTTTCTCACTTGTATACGGATCATAATCCGGGGCGTTTGGGTCTGTGGAGAAGACATTTCTAAATGGCTCTGTGTCAAAGGCGGTGCAAAGGACCTTGCCTTTGAATTCAAAGCGGTACCCCAGACAAAGAAGCGGATGGTTTAAGTATTTTGTTTTCAGAATAATCCCGTCACCAAGATCCATTTCGCATTCACCGAGCTGGAAGTAATCGATATCTGTTGTAAGTTCACCGTGCAATACCGGAAAGTAACGGTATCGAAGGAGATCGCCCATAATATTTTCAATGGTGTCTTCCTCGAATGTTATGGGTCCATACACCTTCAATTTTGTACCCTTAATATAGATCGGTTGGAAAAAGGGAAAACCGATGATGTGATCCCAATGGGTATGGGTTATGAATATCTCGGTTTTAATCGGTCCTTTTGGGAGATCATTTTGCACCAGGTGGTTTCCCAGAGCACGGATGCCGGTTCCGGCATCAATGATAATGAGCCTGTTTTTTTTGCCAAACCGGAGTTCTAAGCATGAGGTGTTGCCCCCAAATTCCACGGTTTCTCTTCCAGGAACGGCAATGGAGCCGCGAACCCCCCAGAAACGAACTTTCATGGTATTCTCCTTATCGCGCAACTTTCAAAAATATTTGGGCTTTTTCTATTTCTTGAGTTACTTCATCAGTAAGATCTTGCAAATAATCAAGAGTTGTGTCCGGGCAAACAGAAAAGTGCTGAAACACTTGGGGCCAAATGTCTTCCATAGAAGGGTCTCCGGAGAAACCGATTCCCGATCTTTTTGCAAAATAGTTCGCAAGAATTATAGTAAAAAGAATATCTTTCTGTTCGCCTTTATAGGTTTCCGGGGAATGATGATAGGTTACAGTATCTACAATTTCTGCTCCCAGCTTCCAGTTTTCCGCAATAAGGCTTCCAACGATAGTATGATCTATCCCCAGAATCTGTCTTTCGGAGATGGAGAGAGGTTGATGCTCTCTGTCTGAAATCTCCATTGCAAGCCGATACTCATCAGAGAATTTTCCATTCAACGGTATCTTTCCAATATCGTGTAATAGCCCGGCAATAAAGTATCCTTCCAATTTGTTGGGAGTTACGTTACGTTTTTTAGCAATCAGCTTTGAAATAACACCTACCCCGAGAGAATGTCTCCAGAATGCATCCATGTCAAGGGCATGAAAATTTTTACGACTCCCAAGGGCACTCATCACAGCGAGGCCTAGGGCAAGATTTTTCACTGTATTCATACCCAGCATAATAATTGCCCTTACCAGAGAGACAATTTCATGGGAGAAACCAAAGTAGGCTGAGTTGACAAGTTGCATAACCTTTCCGGATAACACAGGATCCAGACTGATTACCTTGCTCAAATCCGCAGGAGAGGTGTTTGCATCATAGCAGATTTCCATGACCTTGTTGACAGTTGCCGGGAAACTGGGCAATTTTCTAATATAAGGCTGAAGTATTTCTAATCTTTTATTAGATTCCATGTGATAGTTATTACCCCATTTATTATTGATGGTACCCGTAAAAAGTCTTTTTACGAATTTATCATACTTGATCGTTTAGGAGTATTCTAATTTAGACACGGATGAGTACAGATTGTCAAGATTCCTAACCTGAAGCCGGTTTGAAATCGATTTGTTTCAAAGAACTAAACGGTTACAAATTAGTACGGTTATCTATATGTATCGGCAAAAGCTTGGGTTCAATTTAACTTGAATTTACCCAAAAACAGATTATTAACAAAAAATCAATAAGATCCAGTCGTTATTGGCGGGCAGGTTTCGTTCTGAAAAAAACATCCATTTAAAAAAACAAAAAGGGGACTCCATCGAATTATAATGGCGTGCCTTTTCTTTGCGAAGCCTAAGGCTATAATTTTATATGCTCAAGCAAAACCTTCCTTTTAAGTGTCGTCTCAGCTGTCTTTTCAAACTGCTCGGTCACGTCTGACACAAAGAGCCTGAACTCTCCTTTTTTGCCCAGAAAGTTGTCAACTTCCGGATGCGTATCCAAAAAATCCTTTACATTTTCTGCAAGAGCAATGGAAGAGTCGATGATGGTTACCCTTTTCCCGATTTTTCTTTGAATTTTATCCAGTAAAAGGGGATAATGGGTGCAACCCAGAATAAGCGTATCTATTTGCCTTACTTTTAAAGGATGCAGATATTTTTTGAGTATCATCAACGTTTCTGGTTTTTTCAACCATCCCTCTTCTACCAAAGGAACCAGAAGAGGACAGGCAACTGAATAGACCTTTGCCGCCGGTTTCATTGCCTTGATTTTTTTTTCGTAAATGCCGCTTTTAACCGTTGCCCGCGTTCCGATAACCCCGACGATTAGATTTCTGGAACTCTTAACTGCTTTTGCTGATGCCGGAGATATAACTTCGAATATAGGAATATCAAAGTTTTTAGCCACACGATCAGAAGCTAAACTTGAAGCGGTATTACAGGCCATTACAACAATTTTTGCACCCCGCTTTAAAAGGAATTCGGTATTTTCGAGAGCATACCCGACTACGGTCTCGGGGCTCTTGCTTCCGTATGGCGTACGAGCAGTATCGCCAAAATAGATGATGTCATAGTCGGGGAGTTGCTTCATAAGTGACCTGACAACGGTCAGCCCCCCTATTCCCGAATCGAATATTCCAATCATTATTATCCTTTCCATGACTATCAAAACAAGCCGCGCCTTTTAAGGGTGATAATTTGACTTTTTTTTGATACATTTATATATTTACATTCCATAGCAAACGACAAATGAAAAATGAAAGCCGACCCATACAAGGAGCTAAATGAATTCACAAAATCAAACTCCGGCAATGGACCAGAAGATTTTTAAACTGGGACTTCCGGTGGAGACGGTTTCAGTATACCTGATATGTTGCAGCCTTGCAGACACTGATACGACGATCTCAACCAAGAAACTTTCCGAAATGTGGAACAGTACCAGAGCGTCATTACTTGAAGGTCTGAAAGACCTTGAAACAAGGAATATTCTCCGCAGGATAATTTCGGACAGGGCAGGGAATAATGTTTACAAACTATCAGACGTAAAAAACTGGAAGCTTTTATAGATATTTTGCAAGTTCTTTGCGGACACATTCTTTGATGACGCTGTCAGGTAAATCCGTTCGAATGCCGGGACAGAGTTCAGCCATGATGTGCCAGTTATTTATATCAACCAGTACGCTTTTTATAAAGGGCCAATTTCTGCACATGCGGGGTTTGACCGGGTGAATCGTGCATAGTCCGTCCCAGAATACGCAATAAGCATTCCTGCCCTGTGCCAGAACCGGTTTCCCCCCCGACACCTGGCAGTAATTATCAACAAAACTCTCAGGATCGGTATTAAGATAATCGACGATGGCTTTAATTTCTTTCTCGGTTACAAATGTACCTCCATACCCCTTGCAACACTCACCACATTGTCGGCATTTAAAAATATCTGACGGTTTTACATCCTTATACAGCATGCCTGGTTTCCATGGCCTTTTTCAGGGTTACCGGGTCCACATATTTTAAATCGCCTCCAATCGGAACGCCGGATGCGATTCTCGTCACTTTGATCGAGTAATTCTCTATACGTTCTGCAATATAGGCTGCAGTGGCTTCACCTTCTACATTTGTACTTGTGGCAAGAACAATCTCTTTGATTTCCCCTTGAGCTATCCTTGAAATAAGTTCTTTAATCCTGATGTTATCGGGCCCGATACCGTTCATGGGAGACAGAACGCCTTCAAGGATATGATACAATCCGGTAAAAGCCCCCGATTTTTCAATTGCCACCATATCGGCGGGCTGTTCCACCACACATAAAATTGAGGGTGTTCTTGTCCGGTCACTACATATATTGCAAATATCGGTGTCGCTTAGCCCAAAACAGACAGAACATAATCTTATTTTATCTTTTACCTCAATAATACTGCTCGAAAGCTGTTCCGCCTCACTGCGCGGTGCCCGGAGTATATGCATAGCAAGCCTCTCGGCAGTTTTTCCTCCTATTCCCGGAAGCCTGGAAAGGCTTTTGATCAATTTCAGAATAGAGGGTGGATAGTGACTCATAGTGACTATTTTCCGGACTGTAACAAGTCGGCCTCCGGCTCGGAGAAAACCAAATATTATTGAAAATTATAACTATAAAAAATTGGAAGAATTTCTTTAATATTCAATTAGTTAAGATAAAAAAATATAATGTTTAGAATTTATTTGCCACAAAAAACACAAAATTTTACAAATAAAGGAACTACATCAATCCGGGTATATTGAGACCGCCGGTGAGTTTGCTCATTTCTTGGGTGGCCATTTCCTGTG
>CAZDAB010000082.1:7702-9751 GCA_964502855.1 uncultured Desulfobacteraceae bacterium
GGTATATTGAGACCGCCGGTGAGTTTGCTCATTTCTTGGGTGGCCATTTCCTGTGATTTTATTAACGCGTCATTTATAGCTGCAAGTATAAGATCCTGAAGCATTTCCACATCGTCAGGATCAACCACTTCCTTTTCTATCTGAATGGATAATACCTGTTGTCGGCCGTTGGCTACTACTTTTACCATACCTCCACCGGAAGTTGTTTCAACCGTTTTGTCCGCCATTTCTTCCTGTAGTTTTAACATCTTGGATTGAAGCTGCTGGGCCTGTTTCATCATCTTTCCCATGCCTTTCATTTAAACACCTCCTATAAAATCTTAACATCAACGATATTGCCGTTGAAAATATCTAAAGTATCCGTAACAAGAGGGTGGCTTAACGCTTCCTGTTTTAAACGTTCTGCGTGGTCTATTTTGTTCTGATTATCAAGATTTTGTATTTTTTTAGCAGCTATAATTACTTCCATTTCTTTGCCGAAAAAGTCGCTGCATACTTTTTTTATAATGGCACTGTTTTTATTTCGCCTGACCATATTTATGTTAAAATCGTTTCCGTTTACTTCGATTTCCAGACGGTGACCGGCCAGGCTTTTTATCGTAGAATTTTTCAGATTTGCGGCCAGGGAAGGATATTTTTCTGAAAAAATTACCAAAAGTCTTTCCCATATCCTGTTAATATTTTCATTTAAATCAAGGGCCGCTGAAGTAAAAGGCTTTATGGACTCTGCAGTACCCGATGCCTCACCCGATGTTTCTATCAAACTTTCTTGGTTATCCTTGAACACAGGCTTGATTTCTGTATCACGAAAATCTGTCCGGGTTTCATGAATGTCTTTTCTCAGGTTATCAAGCTTTGCTATGAGAACATCAATCGGCAAGGCCGGTTTCATCTGAAACATCCTGATAAAAACCATTTCAATGGCCAGCCTCGGTTGTGTTGAATTTAATATGGAAACTTCCTCTTTAAAGAGCAGATCTAAAATCTGGTTCAGGAAGGTTCTGGAAACTTCCTTGACCTGGTCATGCATCAAGTCTATTTCATGTGACGGGATATCCACCAGACGGTCGATTTTTTCCACCATTTTAACGACCAATAAATTCCTGAAGTGTTCGATCAGATCCGCATACAGCTTTTTCATATCATGACCGGCGTTGTATATAGCTTCCAAGATATTAAGAACTTCCGGAATTTCTCCGCGTAAAATAGCTTCTGAAAGATTAAAAATAATTTTTCTGTCAATAACGCCTAGTATGTCCAGAACATGTTCATGTGTAATCGCCCCTTTGGTGCAAGACATCACATGATCAAGAAGGCTCAAGCCGTCTCTCATGCTTCCGCCGGCTTCACGAGCAATTAACCCTAAGCTATCAACGGCTATTTCCACACCCTCTTTGGCACACAGTTCTTCCATATGCTTGGAAATCGACTCAACATCTATTCGTCTGAAATCATGTCGCTGGCATCTGGAAAGTATCGTTATCGGAATCTTTCGAGGTTCCGTAGTGGCAAAAACAAACATTACATGGGGCGGGGGTTCTTCCAGGGTCTTTAAAAGCGCGTTAAAAGCGGCGATGCTGAGCATGTGAACTTCATCAATAATATATATCTTGTAAAGACTGTGAGCAGGCATGTATTTGACGTTTTCACGCAGTTCCCTGATCTGATCAACACTGTTATTTGAGGCACCGTCAATTTCAAACACATCCACGGCACTTCCTGCAGTGATTTCTCTGCATGATTTGCACTCATTGCATGGAACCGGCACAGGGCCATCCTCACAGTTCATTGCCTTTGCCAATATGCGGGCAACCGTAGTTTTCCCGGTCCCTCTCGGCCCTGAAAACAGGATTGCGTGGGCCACGCGACCGGCCGAAATAGCATTGGTTAACGTCCGTGTTACATGGTCCTGTTTTATCACTTGGCCAAAGGTTTGGGGGCGATATTTACGTGCAAGTACAAGATAGGACATAAAGAAAGCTTCCTAATCTGGACACCTGATATTTTTTTGGCGGAGAGAGAGGGATTCGAACCCTCGGTGCCGCTTTT
>CAZDAB010000083.1:0-9715 GCA_964502855.1 uncultured Desulfobacteraceae bacterium
ATGGGAACCAGCATGGCCTCCCAGAAAATGAAAAAAAGAACCATGTTGAGACTGATAAAAACGCCGATCATGGATGCTTCAATAAAAAGTAAAACGAATATGAACTCTCTGAATCGCTCCTTTATATAACTCCATGAGCAAAGAATGCATAACGGCATGACCAGAGTGGTGAGAAGCACTAAAAGAACGCTGATTCCGTCCACACCAAGAACATAGCCGATATCTACAAATGGAATCCAGTCGTTAAACTCGGCGAATTGATATTTGGCCGTTGTCAGGTCAAAAGAAAAAAACAGGGGCAATGAAAGCACCGCGGTAAACACTGTCACCAGCAATCCCCAGATTTTCAGGTTCCGGTCGCCCCGTATCCCAAGCGTTATAAATGCCCCGAACAGCGGAACCGCCACCAAAACTGTCAAAATAGGATACCAGAATGTATTATAGATCAGATATTGTTCCATACACGAGTTGTCCTCGATCTATTAACAGTTATTTAGTCATAAACAACCTGGTCATCCGAGACAGGCAGAAACAATCTGGCTATGCCTGTAAAAGCAGCAGCTTGTTAGTGACTGAAGTTTGAAGTGCGCTAAAGTAAATGTATGTGCTTTTGGCACTATTAATTTAAAGAATAACTGATTTGCGCTGAAAGCGCTTTCCCCAACTTTAGGCACTTATTGAACTGTTTATACCAGCAAAACCAGGATTAATACGATAAATGTTATGCCAATAGCCGCGCCGATATAATGCTGTATCTTTCCTGTCATGAGTGTCCTGAGCTGGTCGCCACCCTTAACTACCCCCCGTGCAGAGCCGTCGATCACCCAGTCAATCCCTTCCCAGTCAAACCAGGATAAGGCCCTGGCAAAGGCCAACGTAAACCTGAACCCCACGGTCCGGTAAACTTCGTTCGCCCAGTTATTAGTCGCATTAACCGGTCTGGACGCGATCCACATAAAGACTCTGGCACCCTTACGGTAGAACCAGTCAAGGTCCAGGTTCACTTTGGGCGCTGGTTTGAGTTTCTTAACCATAATGAAAAAACCCAGGCCGGTAAATCCCATAAGTTGCAGAGTCTCCGATAGATGGTAAGCGGTATAGGGATGATAATGAACCGGAAAAGGAAGCATTTTGTAAAGATAATCGGGATAGACTCCCATAAAAAAGCACATAAAAGCGGCAATGGCCATTCCCAGGTTCATATTCCACGGCGCATCTTTCGCCGGGACACCGGAATCTTCCCCGAACCAGATAAAATACGGGAGCTTGATACCTACAGAGAGGAAGGTCCCTACGGAAGCCATGGTCATCATGAGCATCAGAATGGTTCGGTGACTTTCCCCCGCAGCGGCAATAATCATGGATTTGCTGATGAAACCGCTGGTAAGGGGGAACCCCGAAATAGATATTCCTCCGATAACGGTGAAGATCATGGCCCAGGGCATCCGTTTATATAACCCTCCCAGTTCATTGAGCTTGGATTTTCCCGTCATCTCCAACACCGCGCCGGCGCCCATAAAGAGCAGGGCCTTGTAAATGATGTGGGCATAAGCGTGTGCACAGGCCCCGTTAACGGACATTGCCGTTCCGATTCCCACCCCGCAAACCATGTATCCCACCTGGGATACAATGTGATAGGCAAGTATGCGTCTTGCATCGTTTTCCACCACAGCGTATCCCACACCGTAAAGGGTCATGATCGCTCCCAGTATGGCCAGTGCCTCAAACCCCGGAAAAGCCCGAGCCAGAACGTAAACCGCTGTTTTTGTTGTAAAGGCGCACATGAACACCGCACCGGTCACTGACGCTTCTGGATACGCATCCGGAAGCCATGCATGGATAGGGGGAACAGCGGCATTTAGCATGAAGCCGATCATAATCAGATAATCGGCCACAGAGGCCCCTTCCACTGCAATCCGTACAAAACTCAAATCGTGGATATTCTTATACCGAAGAAAAATACCCGCCAGAAGGATCAACCCGCCGGTTACGTGAACCAGCAGGTATCTGAATCCGGCCTGGACCGATCGTTTCTTTTTCCGATACCAGATCAGGAAGGTTGATGCTACGGCCATAAGCTCCCAGAAAATGAACAGCGTCACGTAATCTCCGCAAAGGGTTACCCCGAGAGAACCGGCCACATAAAGGAAGGCCGCAATATGCTGGCCGGTCTCCTTTACATGCAGTCCGTAAATACAACCGATAAGGGCCATAATGGTAAAGACGTGGAGAAACACCCGCGTCAACTGGTCCACCTTTCCGAAAACCAGGTCGAACCCCAAATAAGAGGCATGGCCAAAACTTTCGGGCAGCCATTGAATCTGGAAAAACGCGATGAGGGGAACGGCGATGAGAACCACTTTCATCAGCCCCATCCTTTTGAAAACGGGCATAAAAAATGCTCCCATAAGAAACCAGGTGGCCGGATGCATAAAAATCGTACTATTTATCATAATAATCTTCCTCTTTCTCTAACCAGACATGAGAAAGTCCTTTGCAGACAACAATCATGCCCAAACATCCCAGTAACCCAAACCCAGCCCAAAAACCCATGATGGAATCACCGAAAAAATGTGCATGATGCCGTTTTACAAAGAAATCGAAAACTACCGTCATAAGCAAAACAACGAAGAACAGCCTTTTCAACACCTGCGACCGTTTATTTAAATAGTTAAGTATTCGTACCATCATCTCCTCAGCATCAGGTTGATTATTTTAATAAAAAGATCCGGATATATGCCGAACAGTACAGAAGCTACCGCTGTTAAAAACAGAGGAATTACCATAAACATAATAAACGGAGAGCCCTCGAGGAAGCCGCCTTTGGTGGTGTCTCCGGGCAGAGGTTTGCCGAAAAACGACGTGAAAAAGACCGGAATAAAATATCCGGCATTCAGCAGGCTACTCACCAGGATTACGGTCAGAAGAATCATGTTATTAATATCCAACGTGCCCAGAGCAAGATACCATTTCGTCACAAAACCGCTTACCGGAGGAACTCCGATCATGCTCAGAGAAGCAAGGCCAAATGCAATCATGGTAAAGGGCATGCTCCATCCAACCCCACCCATTTCCGTAATATCTTTTTTTCGTGTGGCTACGAAAATCGATCCGGCACAAAAAAACAGGGTGATTTTGGCGAACGCGTGGTTTGTAATATGGATAAGCCCGCCGGTAATGCTGTTGGGCGTCAGCATGGCCACGCCCAGAATAATATAGGAAAGCTGGCTCACCGTAGAGTAGGCCAGCCTCATTTTAAGATTGTTTTGGGTCAGTGCCACCACCGATGCTGTGATTATGGTAAAAGAAGCCAGGTACGCGGTAAAAGTTCCCAGACCCAGAGTGTTGAGCAGGTTCACACCGAAGACCGAGAGCATAACTCTGGCCACGCAAAAGACACCCACTTTGACAACCACAACGGCATGAAGAAGCGCGGAGACAGGCGTTGGGGCCACCATGGCCGCAGGGAGCCATCCGTGTATGGGCATAATCGCCGATTTGGCGAATCCAAGCAGGCAAAGAAGATAGGTGACTTTCACCAGAACTGCCGAAGCGTTGTTCGGGAACATGCCGGAAGCCACACTCCCCATTGTAAAATCCAGGGTGCCGCACTGGACATAAACCAGGATCATTGCCGGCAGCAGAAAAGCCTTGGAGGCAAACATCAGGTAGACGATATATTTTCTTCCCCCGTCATACCCTTCCTTGTCCTGGTGGTGGGCTACCAGGGGATATGTAAAAACGGATACGATTTCGTAGAAAAGATAAAGCGTGAACAGGTTGGCGGAAAATGCCACTCCCATGGCGCCGCCGACCGCAACCGCATAACAGAAGTAAAACCGGGTCTGTGCATGCTCGTCCAGCCCGCGCATATATCCAACGCAGTAAAATCCCGCCATAACCCAAAGAAAGGAAGAGGTCCCGGCAAATAGTATGCCAAGACCGTCCAGATAAAATTTGACACTGACCCCGGGATAAAGGGTGAATAACGTATATTCGTAAGCGCCCCTTGCAAGAACGTAAGGTAACAATTGTACAACGGAAAGGAAGGTGAACACCGCCCCGAATACGGAAAATGACTCCCTTAAATTGGGTCTCGTCTTCGATCCCATTATGAAAAGCGCCGTAGTCATGGGGATCAGTGGTGTCAAAAGGATTTTGCCGGTTATAATTGTTTCCATATTTTTTATTCCATAAAAACACCTAACGGGGTCTAATATCTACCCTTTTTACTGGGCCTACTATCCTTGCAATTCTATAACATCTTCAGGATCGATTGAGTGATACTTGCGAAAAACAGCGATGATAAAACTCACAACAATGGCTGCCTCTGCTGCGGCAATACCCATGATGAACAAAGTGACAACCTGACCGGTGGCCGGGTCCGGGACAAGGAAGCGGTTGAACGCCATGAAATTTATTCCGGCGCCGTTTAGTATAAGTTCGGTGGAAACCAGCATTCCAATAAAGGTTTTATGCTGGATCAACCCATAGATACCGGCGATCAGGAGAAATACAGACAGAATCAGATAAGTGTAAATATTGTCGCTGATAAGTATCATTCGGATGGGTCCCCCTTGTTTTCCCGGCCTTCTCTGGCAAGGATTATCGCGCCGACAATGGCGATAAGAAGGATCACTGAGATCAACTCAAATGCAAGGCAATACTGGTATAGAAAGCTTTCACCCAGATGCTTGGCCGAGAAATCCCGAACTTGAGCCGGCGCCGGTATCCATTCGGTCTTCAGGAGGCTGATCATGAGAAGGAAAAAGGCGGTGGCCGCTGCGGATACGGCAAGAAATATATTTTTTTTTCTTTAATTGTTTTTTCCGCTATCTCCGTGGGGGTGGATCCCACCATAATGCCAAAAATCAAAACGATGCAGACCGCCCCCACATAAATGAGGATCTGCATAAGGGTAAGGAACATGCTTCCCAGATAAAAATAGATGCCGGCAACCCCCAGAAGCGCCACGGCAAGACCTAAGACCGTATGCATGAGAATCCTTGCCCGGATGGTGATAAAACTTCCGGCGATGACCAGAAGCACGAATGCAAAAAAGAGCACTTCGGCAATGTACTGGTAAAACGTCATATGATCCGTTCCTCCAGCCGCTTGAGAATATCATAGTGAAACGCCTCCTTGGAAAAGGCGGCAAGATTATATTCGTTGGAAAACTCCAGGGCCTGGGTCGGACAGGTTTCCACACAGGTTCCACAAAGGCTGCATTTTGTGAAATCCAGCCTAAAAAGGGCCAATGTTTTTTTCTTTTTTCCCTCCACCTTTTTTCCTTTGACCTGGATACACTCGGAGGGACACGACCGTTCACACATTCCACAGGCGATACACCGGAACGTATTTTTCTCCGGGTCCAGGACAAGATCAATATGCCCCCTAAAATTAGGCGTGATATCGATCTCTTCCCTGGGATACTGAACGGTAACTATGGGCTGAAACAATGCTTTCGTTGTCACTACCAGGCCATCCACCAGGCTCTTTCCGCCGATAAACAGATCCGAAAAATAGCGCTTCATAGCTTAATCACCACCGCTGTTATCAAAATATTGGCCAAAGAAAAGGGCACCAGATACTTCCAGGCAAAATTCAACAACTGATCAAAACGCACGCGGGGATAGGTCCATCGGATCATGATCATAAAAAACAACAGAAAATAAACCTTTAAGAAAAACCAGACGATGCCCAGATACTCGCCATAGGGCAGGGGCAGTCCGTGCCAGCCTCCTAAAAAAAGAACCGTTGCCACGGACGCCACGGTGAACATGTTGGTATATTCTCCGAGAAAGAAGAGCGAGAACCCCATACCGCTGTATTCGGTGTGGAACCCGGCGGTGAGTTCGCTTTCAGCTTCCGGAAGGTCGAACGGCGCACGGTTGGTTTCAGCAACTCCGGAGATAATATAGATAATAAACGCAAGGGGCTGCAGCGCAATGAACCAGATGTTCTGCTGCGCCCCCACAATTTCCTTCAGGCTGAAGGTATTGGCCATGAGGATCACCGCAAGCATGGAGAGTAAAATCGGAATTTCGTAAGCAATGGACTGGGCCACGGCTCGCATGGCGCCGAACATGGAATACTTGTTATTGGAGCCCCATCCGGCCACCAAAATTGCCATAACATTTACGGAGGTCATGGAGACAATGAACAGCAATCCCAGGTTAAGATCCCTTGCCTGGAGTTTTTCACTGAATGGAATCACCAGAAGGGGCAGAATTACCGGTGTGAATGACAGAATCGGCGCAAGCCTGAAAAGGGTGCGATCAACGTTGACCGGAACGAGCAACTCTTTGGCCACAAGTTTTACACCGTCAACAATCAACTGTAATATGCCGTGAAATCCTACCTCCATGGGACCGGGGCGTCGCTGCACATGCCCTGCGATCTTTCGCTCCAGATACCCCATCATAACGGCATTGAGAAAAATAAACGAAATAATGATGATCGCTGCGAACACCATCCGGATCAATTCAGGAGGTAGTGTCGAAAGGATTTCCATAGCTTAAAATTTAAAGTTTTTAGCGCTTATCGTCCTTGCAGTTATATGTGTTATCGGTCTATTTCCGGTATAACCAGGTCCAAGCTGCCCATGATCGACACCAGATCGGGAAGCAGAATTCCCTGACCCAGCTCCGGAAGACAGCTTAAGTTTGAATAAGACGGAACCCTGATTTTTAAACGATAGGGAACCCCGGTTCCGTCACCCACCAGGTAGTAGGAAAGTTCTCCCCGGGCAGCTTCAACTGCAAAATTGCAGTCGCCGGGAGTGAGTTTGATGTTTTTAGGAACTTTGGACCGGACAGGTCCGTCCGGCAGATTGTCAAGGGCCTGTTCGATAATCCTGAGGCTCTGCTCCATTTCGCGAACCCGCACCATATATCGATCCAGACAGTCGCCTCTTTCTCCCACAGGTACCTCAAAGTCAAATTCGGGATAGACCGAGTAGGGTTCCTTTTTTCGGATATCATAGGCGATGCCCGAACCCCTGAGGTTGGGGCCGGTAATACCGTATCGAATCGCCATGCCCGGCGAAATAATGCCGATGTTCTCTGTGCGCTTGATGAAGATAATATTTTTTGTCACCAGCTTTTCGTAAATATCGTAGCGCTTGCGCAGCCGCTTGATAAAGGCCCGGGTGGATTCCACAAATTTGTCGTCGATGTCCTGGGTAACGCCTCCAAAACGGTAGTAACAATACGTGAGTCTGGAACCGGTGATATCTTCCAGAATATCCAGGATATGTTCCCGGTCGTCAAACCCGTAGAGGATCGGCGTAAAGGCCCCCAGGTCCAGAAGGTATGCCCCAAGCCATAGTAAATGACTGGCAACCCGGTTCAATTCGGAAGTGATAACCCGGATATACTCCGCCCGTTCGGGCACCTCGATGCCCGCCTTCTTTTCAATAAGAGAAACATATCCATGATTGTATGGCAGCGCGCAGACATAATCCATGCGCGCGGTATTAGGCATAAAACCCTGGCACGGTCTGGACTCGCCTATCTTTTCGTGCATGCGGTGGATAAATCCCAGCACCGGCTGCGGATCTAATACATACTCCCCGTCCATCTCCAGCACCACCAAAAGAACCCCGTGAGTACTGGGATGCTGCGGCCCCATATTTAAAAAAAATCGGTTATGTTCCTGAACAGTTGATTCACGCATAATTTAACGTCTCATAAATTCTACAACCTTTTGAAATAATAAGTTTTTTAATAGCAAACCGCTGGTGCCATCGGAATGGAATGCTGGAATGCTGGAATATTGGGGCGAAGCCCCTAAGTTCTATTTACATGACTATAAGTCGGATGAGGTTTCGGTCTCGATATCGGCCATATCCGGACTTTCGGCCGGCCAGGAAACCGCTTCAAATGATTTTAGTTTTTTCTCTTCTTTTAGCAACGGGTGATAATTTCTGTCTTCTTCACAAAGAAGAAGCGGCTCAAGATTGGGATGGCCGCTGAAAATTATCCCATAAAAATCATGGGTTTCCCTTTCATGCCAGTTTGCTCCCTGGTAAATATCGCATATGCTGGGAACGGTCATGTCCTCGGAGACGGAAATGCGAACTTTAACTCGACAAAGGCGGTCATATCTTGCGAACTGGTAGATCACCTCCAGACCGGAAGTTTTGACACCCTCCTTCTCCTCGGGCAGGACATGAAACCCAGTTACGAAAACCAGGTAAAATCCGTGCTCATACGCTTTTTGGGCAAACTCGCGAATCTTGTTCAATGTTAGCACAACTTCCAGATGATACCCCCGCTGCTTAAAGTCCGTCTCCGTGACATCACCCTCAAAATTCAGCAAATTATTTTTGAAATCTTCACATGTCTCGATCATAACTCCAATCCTTTGACTTTTCTTTGGGGAGAATCCGGATGGCGATTCTGGGGTATGGGATGACGGACACCCGTAATCTTCTCCTGAACCTTCAGAATGCCTTCCAATAGACCTTCCGGCCGGGGGGGACAGCCTGGAACATACACATCCACCGGTATAAGCTTATCGACCCCTTCGATAATGTTATAGTTTTCCTTTACATTGAATGGACCGCCGGAAATTGCGCAGTTGCCCAAAGCGATAACCCATTTCGGAGAAGGCATCTGCTCATATAGCGTGAGCAAAACAGGCGCCAGCTTCCGGTTAACCGTACCGGCGACGATCATCAGGTCGGACTGTCTGGGTGAGGGACGGAAGACCTCTGCTCCGTAACGGGAGATGTCGAACCGTGCCATGCCGGTTCCCATCATCTCGATGGCGCAGCAGGCAATCCCGAACGTCATGGGCCATAGGGAATTCGCCTGGCATAATTTCAACAGTTTGTCGGTCAGGTCCATGCGCATTAACGGTCCGGCGCCAAGGTTCATATCGCCGTCGGAAACAGCGGTATAGCATTCCGCCTTAATCCGTTCCGTATAGGACTTTAAATCAGGCTTAATTAAAGAACTTTCAGTTTTCTCTCCCATGTAAAGACTCCTTTAGCCCATGCATAAACAATCGCCAGGGTTAAGATGCCGATAAAGATAAAAATTTCTATCACGCCACGAGCACCGGAAACCTTGTCGAAATATGCCGCAACCGGGAACAGATACAAAATATCAACATCAAAGGCCAGAAAGATGAGGGCGTAAAGATAGTATGCAATGCCGTAACGATAGTCCCAGGCTTTGCCGTAAGTATCCATCCCGCATTCATAGGTATTGAGTGATTTTTTCAGATGGGTCCTTTTCGGACGTATGAACCAGTTAACAATGAACGGTGCAAATCCTCCGACAAAACCGACGATAAGGAAAAGAAATATATACATATAATCTAAAAGAGAAGCTTCCGTCATTTCCACCCTCCCGTATAAGCCAACTATAACAGCTAATGGCAATAAAAATGGCCCGTTTTGAGCCACTGAAAAAGATTAGAATATTGTTGAGCAAAATTTTCCGTATTATTTAGGTTCGAAATTGTCAAGAAATATCTTAGCAACACCGCAATTCGAATCTAATGAAAAATATACCTTTTTTATGAATATTTTTATTACTAAAAATGGAAACTAAAGTATTGAATTTCACATTGGTGTTTTCAGCCATTCCTGGTTTTGTGGCATCAAGCTGATTTACGGGCCTGAATACGGCGGTTCCGAACGTCTGGTTACCTATAGAGCCTACGCATAAACTTACTTGAGGCACCCTAAAATTACAAATATGTA
>CAZDAB010000084.1:0-9688 GCA_964502855.1 uncultured Desulfobacteraceae bacterium
GCGCTCCAAATACGGTGACGTTGTTGGATCCCCTGCAGGTTATTGATTGGCATTATCTCATATAATGCGAAACGTCTTTTATAAGATCCAAAAGCGGAGGTACCTGTGGAAAAACTAAAAGGTTATCAGAAGAAATATCTGAAGGGTCTTGTCCACGGTATGAAACCGGTGGTTTTTGTCGGCCGGAAGGGACTATCCCTTACGGTAACCCAGGCGGTTGATGCGTCGTTGGAAAAACATGAGATTGTTAAGGTAAAATTTAGTGATTTCAAGGAAAAAAGCGAGAAAAAAGAGATGGCCGGCATCATTGAAAAACAAACCGCATCCGAGTTGGTGGGAATGATTGGTCATATTGCAATTTTTTATCGTCAGCACAAAGATCCCGAAAAAAGAAAGATCCAGGTTCCAAAGCGGGGAATGGATTAAATTTTAGGATAGGACACGGTTTTGAAAGGTTGACCTATAACCCTAAACCCACCATATTAAGTTCGATTCCGGTTTTCCGGTGCTTTTACCAGATTATTCGCTAACACCCTAAAATGCTATGAAATCGAACATCATTGATCTGCCCGAACTGCGGGAACAAACCCATGTTTTTCAAGACCGAACCCATGCCGGTCAAATTCTGGCCAAGATGCTTGCGGCCCATGACAAGCAGGGCGCGATCATTTTAGCCATACCGACCGGCGGTGTACCGGTAGGCGTGGTCATGGCTGAAAAAACAGGGCTTGATTTTGACGTGGCCGTGGTCAGCAAGATCACCTTGCCCTGGAATACCGAAGCCGGCTACGGGGCGGTGGCTTTTGACGGCACGGTCAAGCTGAATAAAGATCTGGTGCGGCGGGTAAACCTGACTGCCGAAGATGTTAAAAAGGGAATCGAAAAGACCACGGCCAAGGTTTCGCGCCGGGTGACAAAATTACGGGGCGGTCAGCCCTTCCCGGACCTTGGGAATCGATCCGCAATTCTGGTGGATGACGGACTGGCTTCGGGGTTTACCATGCGGGTGGCGGTGGCGGCATTGCGCAATGCCGGGGCCCGCCGGATTGTTGTGGCCGTACCCACTGCTCATCGCCATTCGGCGGAAATGATCGCATGTGAGGTTGAAGCGCTGTATTGTGCCAATATTCGAGGCGGCTTGAGTTATGCCGTGGCGGACGCCTACCGCCGCTGGTCGGATGTGGCCGAAGAAGATGTGGTAAAAATCCTGGAACAGTTCAAAACAAAAGACCTTTGATTTGCCGAGGCAAAAAAACGAAATAAAGAAAGCCCGAAATTTTAATATGTTATTTTTCGTGTTTCCGTGATATTTTTTTTTCATCTGGCCCTGAAAAACCTGGTCCTTTGGGCCAGGATTCTTTACTTGGCCTTTACGAACAGTTGAAAGGATAAAAATATGGAATGTAAAATCGATCAGAATCTTAAATCATGTAATTGCAGTTATGAACCGTGTTCACGAAAGGGCACTTGTTGTGATTGTATAAGCTACCATCTGAGCGCCCGTGAACTTCCGGCCTGCTGTTTTCCGGATGATGCAGAACGCACTTACGACCGCTCTTTTGAACATTTCGCCCGTCTGGTCGCTAATAAAAAAATATAACGCCCTAACCCGGACAAACCGGAACCAAATTAAGGTTAAAGAATCCCCATACAATGCCGATATACCTTTAAAGGCTTTGGGTTGCTTGTGTCATTTTTAGGATTAAACATGGAATTTGAAAATGACGCGGCATAACCACCTATCTTGTTTATACTTGTCTTATTTAAAGGTATTGGAATGGGAGCCTATAGCGACAAAAATTGGTGTGCCTATAAATCATGGAAACAGGTTGTCAAAAATAGACAAAAACTGATTTTAGGGCCTCAATACCGAAATGCTCTTCATAATGAATGCATGATGGCCGTGGTATTCGGCTATAACGATCCGCTGCTGGCAAAGATTCTGACATTCTCTCATCCCTCCGAATATGAATACGTAAAGGATTTATTCGCCAACAAAATCGACATCATGTTCAGTAACGGAAATCTTGTTATCTCCAATTGAAGCCAAACCGACCACATTCCATCCAGCTTGTTGAAGCGTAGCGGAAATCCCGATTTATCGGGGTCGGAACGCATTGAAGAACCCGCCTCAACGGGGTAGCGAGATTAATTCACCTTTGGCGGATAAAATTTGCCCAAAGGGAAAAATCTTTCTCCGTGCCCTCTATGCCCTATGAAATTCATGTCAATGAGAAGCGAAGTTTACCCGGTTAAACCTGTTTTATTTGTTTAACCAGGGTGAATTTCATTGGGGACCTCTGACATCTGACCTCTGCTCTCTGATCCCCGACCTCCGACTATCGCCTTTCCGCAGGAACCCGGAATCTTTCGGAACGGCGGCATTAGGTTTGAGGAGCGCTTCGCTATTGGATTGATGATTGATGATTGTTGATTGTTGATTAAAGGAGTTTCTTCGCTCCGGTTATAAATAATTATATTGACATATTAATATATTATGGTATACGTTAATATCGAACCGTAATTGACGAATCGTTAATAACGCAAATGGTGAATCAACATGGAAAACCCGTTTAAATTCGGTGGAATTGTTCGCGGACCATTTTTCGCAGACCGAAACCAAGAACTGGATGAACTTTCTCGTGAAATGATCAATTTGAGCAGGATTTTTCTGATTTCTCCAAGACGATACGGAAAAACCTGTCTCCTCTTTAATTTGATGGACAAACTCAATGAAATCGGAATAGCTTCTGCATACATCGATCTCAATGCTTATCCCGGCCTTGGAAATTTGGCTGAAGCTTATACAAATCGCACGACTAAAGCCCTTGAGACAAATACTGAAAAATTGGTGAAAATTTTTTCAAGTCTTCGTCTACTTCGGCCAAAGATATCCGTTGGACCCAACGGCTCGATGAGTGCCGGGGTTGAGGTTGCTGTCCAGGAGAAGGCGTCACTGTCCGCGCTCATCGAAGGTATGAATCATGCAGATCGGCTTGCAGCGAAGCAAAACCGGAAATTAGTCGTTATTATCGATGAATTTTCCGATCTCACAAAGTTTAACGGTCATGGTCTTGAAAAGGCGCTGCGTTCGGAAGTCCAACAGCATGAGCACATCGGTTATATTTTTTCAGGTTCGGAAGAATCGGTGATGCTTTCCATGGCAAAGGATCGAAAGCGGGCATTCTATAAACTGGGACGGATTATGGGGCTCGGTCCCATCGAAAGAAAACCGTATACCGACTTTATCATGAACTGGCTATGCAAAGGAAACTATACGGCAGATCGAGATGATTTGCAAAAGCTGTTCGAGCTGGGCAATGATATACCGCACAATATTCAGAGACTTTGCCATAACATGTGGGAAATTGCTCGCGAAAACAGAATAGTCGCGCCGGAACTGATTGATCAGCTTCCGATGATCATTGCGAAGCAAGACTCGCCGCATTACGAATTGTTGTGGCGGTCCGTATCACAACAGCAAAAAAAACTGTTGATGGCCCTGAGCGCCGCCCATGATCCCAAACCTTTTTCAAAGGATTTTCAACTTACTTATGGTATAGGTCCTTCATCTTCCATAAAAGCATCCCTGGATTCTCTTGTTAAAAAAGGAATCCTCTATAAAACCATCGAGGGAAAGTATCAATTTTCAGATACTTTCATGCCATGCTGGATAGATTATATTGGGGATAAGAAGCAAGGCTGGTAAAAAAATGGGATAAACCGGCAAATATGTTCTTAAGCAGCCAACTGACTTCCGCCCTCTGTCCCCTGTCATCCGACTTCCGACTTCCGACATCTGACCTCTGGCCCTCTTCCCTCATCCATCGTCCTTCGCCCAGCCTCCGACTTCCGATCTCTGACCTCTGACCTCCGACCTCTGCTCTCAGACCTCTGACCTCCGATCTCCGACCTCTGATTTCTGACTTCTGACCTCCGACCTCCGACTTCAGACTTCAGACCTCTGTTCCCTTATCCTAATTTCCCTTGACATATCCGAGCCTCGGGCGTAATAAGCTAAATATACTCAATTTTACGATTCTACATTCTGCATTCAACACTGTATCGTTATTTCCTGACCTGACAATGCAGGTGTCTATCTGTAATATCATTTTTCATTGCATGTAACGGCATTTTTTCCCAAGAATTAAATTGTTCGTGTCGCACAAACACATTAACACCATTCCGTGAAAGGATTGTCATCATTTTCCCAAGTTTGGGGGGACAGCTCATCTCGCTCCCGTTAAGGGTTGATGAATTATGAGAAGTGTTCATGGAGAGCTATACGAAATTAGACATAACCACGGTAGGATAGAAGACGGACATTAGTCTATAAGTTGAAATTTTTCCACATGGTTTGGTGTTCGTTTTTCAAAGATCAATAGGTAGATTAACAGTATAAAACAAAACACTTATTCACCATCAGATTGAGAGGAACTTATAAACTAACGTACGTACTGGAACACCCATGGAACACCCACATGCAGACCTTAGAACGACGATGATATATACACATGTTGTTAGCAAAAACAGGCTTGGGATAATTAGTCCGCTAGATTAAATATGTCTCAGGTTTTTTTAGATTTGGAATTATGATGCAGCATCATAATTCCCATAACTAGAGCAAAAAAATGCATTTATTACAGTTTTGTATTAGTTTGCCGCCGTCAAAAATAAGCATAGAAAATTAATATCATTATATATATTGACTTTTCTTCCGTTTTTCCACTATTTTTGTATAATTGTCTCATATTAATAAATCCTGTAAAAAAGATGCAGCCGTATAATATATAATGTTCGAAATCAAATATTTATTTGGTTGACAATTGGTATAATATTGGTATATTAAATATATTGTTATGGAATTTGAATTTGATAACCGAAAAAGCAAAAGTAACAAGCAAAAACACGGGATTGATTTTTTCGAAGCTCAAGCATTATGGGATGACCCCGACCGAATTGTAATCCCAGCAAAAACTATTGATGAACCAAGGTGTATTGTAATTGGTCAAATTAACCAAAAGTCTTGGTCCGCTATTGTAACTTATCGTAATGATAAAATTAGAAATATTTCCGTTCGCCGTGCCCGTACGGAGGAGGTAGAAATTTATGAAAGCTAAGGATTTAGATAAAAAATTTGATAATAAAGAAAATATTACCGAGTTGTTAGATTTGTCAAAGGCTAAAAGACCTGGACAAGAGCAAAAAAGAGTTAATGTAGATTTTCCGGTATGGATGATCCATCGTTTGGATAAAGAAGCAAAGCGTCTTGGAGTGCCCCGGCAATCAATTATCAAAATTTGGATTGCTGAAAGATTACAGAGAACATCCGCCTAAATTGGATTCGAACCTGTCAGTGCACCAGACAGAAAGAGGCGGCGCACTTTATCATTTACCATTTTTTTCGTTTAATAGACTTTTTTGCTTTTTTCAATATCTTCGTTCCCTTCCTGCTGGTGACTTCTGCGTTAGCCATACGACTGAATTGTCCAAATGAACCGGAGTTTCAAATGATCATTAGAAAAGAAATGGTAACAGATATTGAGGCAATAACCGAAGTCACAATAGCTGCCTTCAGAACTCTCCCTATCAGCAACCACACGGAGCAATTTATAATTAATGCATTACGTGCTGCAGATGCGCTGACTATCTCGCTTGTGGCGGAAATTGATGGGAGAATTGTCGGACATATCGCTTTTTCACCAGTAACAATTTCTGACGGTTCAATAGGCTGGTATGGCCTCGGCCCGGTTTCTGTATTACCGGAGTATCAGAAGCAAGGTATTGGAAAATCACTCATCAACGAGGGAGTGTCTCTTCTGAAAGAGTTGGGCGGCCAAGGTTGCTCTCTTGTGGGTGATCCGAACTACTATAAACGGTTAGGTTTCAAGAATTTTCCAGATCTGGTTCATGAGGGAGTTCCGCAAGAGGTTTTCCTTGCCTTGCCATTTACTGAAAAGATTCCACAAGGCATTGTTGTTTTTCATGAAGGGTTCTTGGCAAATGGCTAACAACCGGTTGCACTGAGATTCGGGCCAAAAAGCGGCCCTCACCCGTGAGTGATTGGCGTCAAATCTTGTATTGCGAACAATAATTTTTTAAATATAATATCAATAAGTTAGAATTTCAGTCAAACTACGAATTGTGGTTATATCTCGATAACCAATGCACAACTGAACAGTCTTCTGTGCTGTTCATCTTGCCTCGTTAGGTGGTCAAGACATACGCGGTATTCAAAAAATTTAGGGCACAAAGATGTCAAAACAACATTAAAAATTGTATGATAATGGAGAAATAGGATAAGGTTAATTTGAAATCAAATTCCAAACATTAAAAAGCGAGGGTTTAGCTATGGAAAAGGAAAAAATCGGTTTTGTTTCTAATTACTTTAGCAAAATATCAGTCGCTGCCGTTGAGATAACGGACAACACCTTGTCAGTGGGAGATACTCTCCACTTTTTCGGGCACACGACAGATTTTGAGTCCACAGTAAACTCCATGCAGATCGAGCACAAATCTGTAACAGAGGCAAAGAAAGGGGATAGCGTTGGCGTAAAGGTGCCTGAAAAGGTAAGAGAAGGAGACAAGGTATATAAAATAATCGCGGATTAATTGGCAACTTACACCGGTTTATGTTGCCGCCCCCTTTGGTCGCTTTCGCCTGCAGCTCGCCTTACGCTTCGCTCCAGCCTTCGGCCCATTCCCCACGGTTCCAGCCTTGCCTTCGACTAGTGTTTGTGTTAATGATATCAGTCAGTAACAGGGTTAATACACAGGGAACTTACATCCCATAAGTTCATGCCCTTGCCGGGAGGGTACATAAATCGTTCGAGTGGACAGCAAGAAACGCGGCGTGCCGTACGTAGAGCGCTATTGTAAACGTCTTGGATGAACCGGAAGACAAAGGGGATGTTTATAATGGGCTCATCAGACCAAATAATAGCTGAATACAAAAAAAGGAGTCTGAACTATGAAAACACTGATTATCTGTTTTTCACAAACCGGCAATACCCGTAAGATTGCCGAGTGCATTCACGACGGCATATTAGATGCCAAGAGCGAATGCAACATAAAAACGTTGAATGATGTAGAACCGACTTCATTATCGGATTATGAGCTTATCGGAATAGGTTCTCCGGTATTTTGGTATAAAGAGCCGTTTAATGTGCAGGACTTTATTGAAGCTTTGCCCGACCAAAACGGTCGGCATTGGTTTGTATTTTGCACCCATGGAAATATTATCGGCGACTTCTTCCCATCGGTGACCAAAAAATTGACAAAAAAAGGTGCCACGGTCATAGGATTTCACAATACCTATGCAAACATAACCGTGCCGTTTTATCCCAATCCAAGCTATACATCCGGTCATCCGGATTCATACGATTTCGAGCAAGCCAAAGCCTTTGGTAGAGAGATCGTGGAACGTAGCCAAAAAATCAAACATAACGGCGGCGATGTTATTCCAGAACCAGGACCGGTTTCTTCCGAAGAATGGATCGAAGAAAGCAAAGTGTTGACAAAAGAGGCTATCAAGCAGTTCATGCCGGAATTCAGAATCAACACCGAAACGTGTATTCAGTGTCACGAATGTGAGGAAAACTGTCCGGTCCAAGGAATTGATATTGAAGCCGAACCGCCCCGCATTCAAGAGCCGTGCATTTATTGCTGGCGTTGTGTGACGATTTGTCCCACACTTTCCGTAGAGGCGGATTGGGAGCCTCTCGTTGCAATTGCGCCGACCAATTATGCCCGGTATAAAAAAGAGTTGGACCAGGTAGCGGCTCGTGGTGAATTTCGGTGGTTGATCGATCCTGAGGCTATTGTTTTTGATGATCCTCTCTATAAGCAACGCCAGCGTGAAATTAAGAGTAAGGAATAAAAAAAAATCAAGAAAAATATTTCCGAACCTTAAACCCAATATTCAAATACGTGGAAATATTTTCCAGATATACCTGATGATTGACAAAACAAAGATAATTGACACTGTTTGTGAAAGATTAGAAAAGCTCCCTTTGGGACACTATATAGATCTAAAGACTTATAAACGCAATAGAACGGTCATCATTGTTAAAGCAGATGAAAAGAAACTTTTGGTTATTGAGGACGGTTATTTTAAGGATAGGTTTTTAATAAAGTCTGACAAGCTGAAAAAATTACTCAAAATCCTTTTAAAGAAAGAATTTCCCAGAAGCAAAAAAATCAGGCTCTATGTTATGGAAAAATTCGTGGATGAAGAAGCTTTAAACACAATAAGAAAAATTATTTAGGATGCTTACATAGTTGAGACAGGAACCGCCAACCTGTCGCTCCTCCGGATCCCAAGGGCCTGGCGGCCCTCGGTCCAGGTGGTTCGGCCGCAAATGTTTTTTGCAGGGTTGCGAAACGTCTAAAACAGGGCTTGAAATTTCATTTTTCTTTTCAATAATTCGGAAACAAGTCTGTCTTTAGATTCCTTGAAGAATTTGTCCGTGGTTCCCCTGTTGAGCCCGAACTCGTGATAAAATCCCTTGATCGAGTTTAAATAGTTCATCTTATCGATAAAAATCGTATCAGCCTTTTCTGCAAGATTTTCGATCAGCTTTTCCGGATTTCCGGGCAGCAGCGGTCCGATGAAAACAAATGTTTTGATTCCGAAAGAGTGAATTTTTGCCAAAGCCGCCAATCTGTCTTTTACCGTGCTTGCCCTGGGCTCAAATAATTTCGCCACCTTTTCATCATCGGTGGTGATGGTAAATCCCACCTCTATTTCCTCGAATTCTTTAAATAAATCCAGATCCCTTAAAACGAGTGCAGACTTTGTCTGGATATTGACCGGGAATTGTTTTTTTACGAGTTCTTTTAAACAGCGCTGGGTCAATTCATAGGATGCTTCCAAGGGTTGATAGGGATCACAAACCGAAGAAATCCAGACGGACCCTCTTTTGGCTTTACCCAACTGCTTTTGCAAAACTTCAGGGGCATTTATTTTAACATCCACAAAATCGCCCCAGGCCTCCTTGTGTCCGGAATACCGTTTCATAAATAAGCGTGCATAGCAATACCTGCAATTAATCTGGCAACCGGTGTAAGGATTCATACAATAGTCAAAAATCTTTGACTTGTTGAGAACGCTTTTGGCCTGGATTTCTTTGACATGAAGCATGGTACTTAGTGTCCGGAAATTTTTTTATAAAACGATAACTAATACATCGAAATGGGCTGTCGTCATTTCCATCAAGTCGGGGATGCAGCTCATCTCGCTCCCGTTTAATTTAACAAAAACGAATAGATGTTACCGTCGGTACCCTATTCCTTTAATACGGAGTCTATTATCTTTCACTTCTGTTTTCGCGCCGAGCATCTTTTCGACCAGCCACAGTCGAGTTTCAATATGGGCGGTCATTCTGGGTATTATATACGAACTCCAGCCATGGGCCAGCCCACAGAACGGTATCAGCTGATCGGCTACGTGTTCATCAACCGTTGCTTCAGTTTCAAGGACTTGGATCAGGTGATCAGCCACTTTTTTCCCGATGTATTCGGCAGGCCTCCCCGGTGCACCGGCCATATCAGATCCCATGAGGCAGCCCGTATCTGTTTCAGCCCAAATTGCCAGGGACGCTCCGGCCTGAATTGATGTCCCTGGATAAACCGGATTGTTTTTATTATCATAAAGAATTTCAATATCTGGAACATATCCCTTGGATTT
>CAZDAB010000085.1:0-9687 GCA_964502855.1 uncultured Desulfobacteraceae bacterium
AAATTATCGCCTTTCTTGAACTTAAACAAAAATTGACATTTTTCAAAGGTCTCATGAATTTTCGCTGGTCAACGACCTGAATTGGTGTGAAGTGGTCTTATTCACAGGGACTTTCAAGGGCTTTTCCTTCAAGCCACCTATTTACAAAATGTTTTGTAATACTTAAATCAATCCCGGTTTTTTCCGAAACTTTTTCCAGTTCTTCCATTATGTTTTGAACTTTTTTATGGTTTCCGATGAGCGCGTAAATCTCGACACTTCGTTTAAAAAAATTAACGGCAAGCTCGTCTTTCCCCAGTTTTAAACAGGCAGATCCGATTGCGGCCAGATCGTCGGCAATACTTTTATTAAAACCGGATAGACGATCTGCTTTTAGAGCCGTTTTGAAAAAGTCGATGGCTTTTTCATAGCGCTGAGTTTCAAACATAAGTCTCCCGAGAGCGAAGTTTACTGTTGCAAATTCTAAAGGGTTTTCCGGATCTGTATTGGAAAGAGCCGTTTGCATCAGCTCCTCAGCACGATTGTATTCCGTTTTTTTGATTAAGATAATCCCTTTGTTAGTGAGAAGCGGGGCAAACAGTATCCGGTTTTTCTTGGCCATTTCCTCTGCAATATTTAGAACTTTCTCCGCTTGTTCGAGCCTGTCGCCGTCTATGAGTGCGGCAACTTTATTAGATAGTACCTGCACCCCACCCAGGGGGTCACCCATATCAGAGTATATTGCAAAAGCCTCATCAAAAAAAAGTAACGCACTGTCAAAATCCCCGGTGATTCTGTAAACGTTTCCGATGTTATTAAGACACATGGCAACACCGCTTAATTGATCAGATGCAACAAACAGCTCGTGAGCTTTGAAAAAGTATTCCAGGGAGTCCTTGTAACATCCTTTATTATACCGGGCGATTCCCCTGGCCATTTCTTTCGTGCCGGCGGTTATGTGCTCAGGTATTTTCTTTGCCGAGTTTCTTCCTGCACATGCAAAGCAAAAGAGCGCAAATAACAGAATAAAAAATGCGTTAAATGGTTTCATGGAGATCTCTTTCTTATAAAAGGTTTTCTCTTTTATACTATCATGAAAACCCAAAAGTCAAAAGGGTAAACAGAAAAAGCGTTTGACAGTATTAAAGCAATTTTTTAAAAGCTTTTGAAGCCGTATTTTTGCATCCGGCGGACCCTGTTTGCGAAAGTAAGGATACACCGAAAAAAGTGAGGATCAAATGGCTTTCAGCTTGGCGCTCATTATCATTTTGGGGTTAGGGGGCGATTATCTGTTTAAACGCCTGCAATTGCCGGGTCTGATCGGCATGCTCATTGTCGGGGTCCTGGCCGGTCCTTTTGTATTGAATATTATGTCCCCGGAAATGATGAAAGTTTCCGGGGATTTCAGAAAAATAGCACTAATCGTAATTTTGCTTAGGGCCGGATTTGAACTTCGCCGGGATGCCTTAAACCTGGTGGGACGTGCGGCGGTTATTATGAGCGCGGTGCCGGCTGTTTTTGAAATCGGCGGAGTTATGCTTGTGGCGCCCAAGCTGCTCCATATCACCTATCTTGAGGCCGCCATCCTTGGTAGTATATTGGGTGCAGTATCTCCGGCCGTTGTTGTGCCCCTTATGATTGACTTTATGGATCGAGGGCGGGGGGCCAAAAAGGCGATTCCTACGATGATCCTCGGGGCTTCTTCGTTGGATGATGTTTTTGTTATTGTTCTGTTCACCGTATTTTTGGGCATGTACGGCGGGGAACATACAAATATTCTGATGAAGCTGGGTGCAATTCCCGTCTCTATTGTTCTTGGAATTATCGTCGGAATCATTCCCGGATATTTTTTATATCACCTTTTTACGAATTATGACTGGCGTCCTCCAAAACGGACCATGGTGGTTATGGGGGTTGCCATCGTTCTTACCTGGCTGGAAGCGGTTTGCGAAGAGCATGTGCCCGTGGCCAGCCTTTTGGGTGTTATGGCCATCGGTTTTGTCATTTTGGAAAAATCCGAGCCCATCGCACATATTATTTCTCAGAAATTAAAAAAACTATGGATATTTGCAGAACTTTTGCTTTTTGTATTAGTCGGGGCTCAGGTGAACATTCACGTGGCCTGGAAAGCAGGCCTGGCCGGAGCGTTGGTTATTTTTATCGGTCTTATCTTTAGAAGTGTCGGAACGTATGTGTCGCTCATTGGAACGCCTTTTAATTGGAAAGAGAAACTGTTTTGCGTGGTGGCTTATATCCCCAAAGCAACTGTCCAGGCTGCCATCGGGGCGGTGCCCCTGGCCGCGGGCGTGGCCTCGGGAGAGGTTATTCTGGCGGTGGCGGTTTTATCCATTCTCCTGACGGCGCCCATTGGCGCCATCGGCATTATGATTTTTGGCGAAAGAATACTGGATTACGGTGAACTTTCGGTATACAGATTCAAAGAATTGCGGGATAAGCTGGGGCTTCCTCATGTCGGTGAAAGGGTAAGAAGCAAGGTCTCCGGCAGTGTATGGAAGGTGATAGAGCAAAAAGAGGTGTGGGTGAAAGAATCCTCTGCCGGGGGTAGTTCTGATGATGCTCCCCGAATGATTCCGGCAATCTACATACGGTACTGGGGAGAAGAAATTCGTAATAACTCCGGCAAAGATAAGACCCTGTCGTATTATTACACGCAAGAAGACGCTTCTTTTATGGAAAACTGGGAAATCCTTTATGACTGGTAATAAAAAAGGAGATTATCATGGAGTGTAATGTGATTCAAACAGATCAAGCGCCGTCTGCCATCGGCCCGTATTCCCAGGGCATAGCCGTAGGCTCCTGGCTTTTTGTGAGTGGGCAGCTCGGAATGCGGCCCCAAACCGGGGATCTGGTAAGTTCTGATTTTGGGCCCCAAGCGCGCCAGGCGTTAGAGAATCTTCGGCAGATCGTTCTGGCCGCTGGATCCGATCTTAACTGTGTGACGGCGGTGGATGTTTTTGTCACCGACATGGGTGATTTTTCCGAGTTCAACGAAATTTACACCGGATATTTCTCTGAGCATCGACCGGCCAGGGCCGTGGTGGAAGTGCGTGCCCTGCCCAAGGGCGCTAAAGTTGAGATCAAGTGTATTGCATATCGCGGGCTGATTTAACTGATTGATGTGAAGTCGAGTGAAACCTATCCTGGTTGATCAAAATGGGAAACATACGGTGCAAAATTGAGCATTTTACAAAGGTCTGATTAACCAAGTGGGAGAGAGTCCTTAAACGAATCTTTGGCGGATCATTCATTCCGCTTAATTTGGGGCTCTAAAAGAAAAACTCCCCGACCTCTCAAATAACCTAAAAACGTATTTTTCCGGAAGGAGGGATAATATGCGAAAGTTTTGTTTATGTATTTTAATTTTGGTTCTAAGTGCTATCATTGGATGTGCCAATAAGGCTTGTGACAAAACAAAAGAAGCATATATCAAACAGGGAGTTGCCAATATAAAATTAGAAAAATATAATCAAGCCATAGAGGATTTTAGCCAAGCCATCGACCTTGATCCGAACAATGCTGAATATTATTACAAACGAGGAATTACTTATGGTAATTTAAACCAGCATCAGCGAGCTATAGAGGATTTTAACGAAGCCATACGTTTAAACCCGAAATATGCCGAAGCATATTCCAACCGGGGGTTTGTCTATATGGTGAAATTAAATAATAAAAAAGAGGCCTGTTCCGACTGGAAACGGGCTTGTGAGCTGGGGGATTGTATAAATCTAAATTTGGCGATAAAAAAAGGGATTTGCAAGGATTAATAAAGTTGCCGTTGTCATTTTTCAATAAGGCGAATCCTTTTTAAAGGGTTTGCCTTAATTATATGAAAAGGAGCTATGCATATGATTAAGGAAATTACTGCAAAGGAGCTTAACACAGAGAATTTTATCAATGATAAAGTCAAAGAGATTCAGCACATGGTTGGGGACGGGATGGCGATCAATGCCCTTTCCGGAGGTGTGGATTCGTCTACGGTTACGATGCTCGGCCATCGGGCCCTGGGCAATCGCCTTAAGACCGTTTTCATCGAAAACGGTCTCATGCGCGAGGGAGAACCGGAACAGGTTGTGGGTGTTTTCCAAAAGCTTGGCGTTACGGTTGAAGTAGTGGATGCGAAAAAAGAGTTCTTTGATGCGCTCAAAGGAATCACGGATCCGGAAGAAAAGCGCGAGGCCATTACCCAGTCATTTTACAAAGATGTATTCGGACGCATCGTCAAACAAAGCGGGGCAAAACACCTTATCCAGGGAACTATTCTGACCGATATCGACGAGACCGTTGCAGGGATTAAGCGGCAGCACAATGTTTTTGAGCAATTGGGAATCGATCCTGAGGAAGCTTTCGGTTACCGTATCATCGAGCCGCTTATTCAGCTTCGCAAGGACGGGGTGAGAAAGGTTGGCAAGGCCCTTGGGCTTCCGGCAGAGGTATTCGAGCGAATTCCGTTCCCGGGTCCGGCCCTGTCGGCACGGGTGATCGGCGAAGTGACCCTGGAACGTATCCGGACGGTCCGGAAGGCAACCGGGGTTGTGGAGCGTCTGCTCAAGGGCACCGGCGCATTCCAGTACATGGCGATACTTCATGAAGACCGCGTCACCGGCATGCGCGACGGGAAACGTGACTTCGGTCAGCAGATCGAGGTGCGTTGCTGGGAAAGCGTGGACGCGCGGATCGCGACACCGACAAGGCTTTCGTTCGAAATTCTTGAGAAGCTCGCCGGCGAGATTATCCGAGATGTGCCGGGCATCGTAAGCGTAACATACAACATAGCGCCCAAGCCCCCCTCAACCATCGAAGCCGTCTAGGGATGGGGATGTATCTTCTCAACAAGTTAGGGACTTCGCCCCAATTGGAATAGTGGAATAGTGGAATGCTGGAATAATGGAAAAATGGGTTCTGGTAATATACCAGAACTTATTGAGAACTTGCGTTATAAGATTCAGGTATAAATATGACAGCTTTTTATTCCATCATCATTCCCACTTATAATGAGGAAAAGTGGCTGCCCCGGACGCTTCCCTATCTAAAAAAAGCCATGGAAACGTTGGATGTGTCCGGAGAGGTCATCGTTGTAGATAACAATTCTACGGACGGGACTGCCCGTGTGGCTCGCCGGCACAACGCTCGGATCGTTTTTGAACCGCTCAATCAGATTTCTCGGGCTCGAAATACCGGCGCAAGCATAGCAAAAGGTCGCTATTTCATATTCCTGGATGCGGATACTTTTCTTTCGCCGGTTCTGCTGAAAACCGCATTGTATCATCTTTCCGGCGGTAGGTGCTGTGGCGGCGGTTGCCTTGTGGATTTCGACAAACCGATTTCCCCTTTTTCCCGAAAAATTCTGGATCTGTGGAACTGGATTTCCATAACATTTGCTTTTGCGGCGGGATGTTTCATCTATTGCCGGCGGGACGGCTTTGAAGCCATCGGGGGCTTCAGCGAAAAGGTATATGCCGGCGAGGAAATCTGGTTTTCACGTAAGTTGCAATCCTGGGGCAATACGCGCAATATGGCCTTTCAAATGATCTCATCCCATCGAATTATCACCTCCAGCCGCAAGCTTGACTGGTTTTCTCCTCTTCAATTGGCGCTTTCAGCCGTGGTACTTACGATTTTTCCATTTTCAGTGCGGTTTCGCCGGCTTTGCTCACACTGGTATTATAGACCCAACCCGGATAAACCGGAAAAAAACAATGCCTAACCGGAGGGATGAATGATTATCGGTGTGGATACCGGGGGAACATTTACCGATTTTGTTTACAAGCAAGGCGACACGTGGGGCGTTTACAAAGTGCTTTCTACCCCGTCAAATCCTGCGGAGGCGGTTCTTAACGGGCTTAACGATCTGGCTCACGGAAAGAAAAAACAGATCATACACGGCTCTACGGTAGCCACCAACGCCATTCTCGAAAGAAACGGAGCCAAAACCGCATTGATCACCAATAAAGGGTTCGAGGACATTATAGAAATCGGGCGCCAGAACCGCACCCGATTGTATGATCTTTCCTTTCGCAAGGAGCCACACATTATTCCATCAGATCTAAGATTCGGTCTTGCGGGAAGAATCCTTCAGACGGGCGAAGAACTTTTACCTCTGGATACCCAAAAGGCTGAAACAGTGGGCGAACGCCTCAAGGACCTTGACGTTGAATCGGTGGCCGTCTGCTTCCTTTTTCCCTATGTGAACCCTTGTCATGAACAAAAAGTAAGAGAATTGCTGGCTCCCCTTGGACTAGAACTATCGCTTTCGCATGAAATTCTTTCTGAATTCAGGGAATTTGAAAGAACATCCACAACGGTTATCAATGCCTATGTTTCTCCGAAGATGCAGCGATACATCGGACACCTTATTGAGGAACTGGGCCGGAAGGACTCTTTAGGGATCATGCAGTCCAACGGGGGAAGCATTTCCGCCGAGACGGCCATGAACGAATCGGTAAGGACCATTCTCTCCGGTCCTGCAGGCGGGGCTGTGGGAGCCCATGAGATCGGTAAGACGGCCGGATACTCTAAACTCATTACTTTCGATATGGGGGGGACATCCACTGATGTCAGCCTGATAGACGGGAACCTGTCTTTGACCTTTGAAACGAATATATCCGGTTACCCTGTAAAGGTCCCGATGATAGATATTCATACGGTTGGCGCCGGTGGCGGCTCCATAGCTTCTTTTGATGAGGGAGGCGCTCTTAAGGTTGGTCCGGAGAGCGCCGGTGCAGATCCCGGGCCTATCTGTTACGGGAAAGGGGACGGAATTACGGTGACCGATGCAAATCTCTATCTGGGAAGACTGATTCCGGAGCATTTTCTCGGAGGCGGAATGGTCTTGATGGAGAAAAGACTTGCGTTGTATTTTGAAAACATGGCACAAACGATCGGTCTTTCACCCCAAGAACTGGCCCAGGGGATTCTGGACGTAGCCAACACGGCCATGGAGAGGGCCATACGTGTGATTTCCGTGGAAAGGGGATATGATCCCAGGGAGTTCACGCTTTTTTCCTTTGGGGGTGCAGGGGGGATGCATGCGGCGTTTTTGGCCAGGCTTTTGAACATACCCAAAGTACTGATACCTCCCAACCCCGGCACCTTGTCGGCGATGGGAGTGGTTATGGCTGACGTGATTAAAGACTATTCCCTGACCATAATGAAGAAGCAGGAAAATGTTACGGCAAAGTTGCTGTCCCAAGGGTTTGAGGAAATTGAGCGCAAGGGACAGGAAGATCTCAGGGCTGAAAAAATTCCTGACGGCCAAATCATGTTGGAAAGATATCTGGACATGCGCTATGACGGGCAGTCCTATGAAATTATGGTTCCTTTTGATGAGGATTACGTTGAAAGATTTCATGCGCGCCATGAAAAAACTTACGGATACAAAAACCCGGACAAGACCGTTGAAATCGTCAATATCCGGCTTCGGGCAAGGGGCAGGCCGGAAAAACCACGGTTTCAAAAGCAAGAAAAAATGGGAAAAGCGCCTCCTTCCGAAGCCTTTCTCGGGGACAAGCCGGTGGTATTTGATCAACGCCGGATGCGCACCAAAATAATGGCCAGGGATAAACTGAACAGCGGGAACCGGATCCATGGTCCTGCTGTTTTGGTAGAATATTCTTCCACGATTGCCATTCCGCCGTTTGCCCATGCCTTTGTGGATGAATACGGCAATATCGTCATGGAAATAATGTGAGACCTTGGTCTCAATGTCATAAAGAGCTGAGGAGAGAGATGAATGTCAATCCGATCCTGCTGGAGGTTTTTAAAAATCGCTTTGCTTCCATTTCGGAGGAAATGGGGGTGACCCTGATACGGACGGCGTTTTCACCCAACATCAAGGAGAGGCGGGATCTTTCCTGCGCGGTTTTTGATCACACCGGAGAGATGATCGCCCAGGCGGCCCATATCCCGGTGCACCTGGGTTCCATGCCCCTGTCCGTCAAGGCGGCCATTGAGAGTGTTGCGTTCCGGAAAGGGGATATGGTCATTTTAAACGATCCGTTTAAGGGAGGCACTCACCTGCCGGATATCACTCTTGTGGCGCCGGTATTTGCCGATGACCCGGCTCCGGCATTCTTCGTGGCCAACCGGGCACATCATGCGGATGTGGGAGGGATGACCTCCGGTTCCATGCCCCTTTCCACTTCAATCTTCCAGGAGGGCGTGATTATTCCACCTCTGAAATTGGTTGAAAAAGGGAACATCGATAAAAAACTCATGGATTTTTTACTGAGTAACGTCAGGACACCCATGGAACGTGAAGGCGACTTTGCTTCCCAGATCATGGCCAATATCACGGGCGTGCGCAGAACCGAAGAGCTTATAGAAAAATACGGTCTGGAGACGGTCCGGTTCTATACCGGCAGTTTGATGGACTATGCGGAGCGGCTTACCATAAAGACGATCCGGGAAATTCCGGACGGAATTTATGATTTTGAAGATGTTATGGATGATGACGGAATTTCGGATGACAAGATAGCAATCCGCGTGACGATCACGGTTCAGGGGGACGAGGTCACCCTGGATTTCAGGGGCTGTGACTCCCAGGTTCGGGGGAGTATCAATGCCGTATACGCTATTACCCTTTCCGCGGTTCTTTATGTGTTTCGGTCGCTGGTCTTAACCGATATACCCACCAATGCCGGATGCCTGAGACCCATCACCGTCTTGACCCAAAAAGGAACCATTGTGGATGTGCTGTTTCCGGCCGCTGTGGCCGGGGGAAATGTGGAACTGTCTCAGCGGGTTGTGGATGTGGTGCTGGGCGCCCTTTCAAAGGCGGTGCCCCATGCGATTCCTGCCGCCGCTCAGGGGACCATGAATAACGTTACCATCGGGGGTATGGATTTTCGAAACCAAAAGCCCTTTGCATATTATGAAACCATTGGGGGAGGAATGGGAGCATCGTTCAAAGATCATGGGGAATCTGCGGTGCACAGTCATATGACCAATACGCTGAATACCACGGTAGAGGCCCTTAAATACAGTTATCCATTCCTGGTTACCGAGTACTCCATACGTCGAGGCACGGGCGGACAAGGCCTTCACCGGGGAGGAGACGGCATTGTCCGGGAGATCGAACTGCTTTGCGAAGCGGATGTGACGGTCCTGTCCGAGAGAAGAAAAACCCCGCCCTACGGCCTCTTTGGCGGAGCGTCCGGGGCTTTGGGGAAAAATGTTCTCATCAGAAAAAACAAAGTGCAGGAAAAAGGGAGTAAATTTTTTGCATCGTTAAAAAGAGGGGATCGTCTCCGGATCGAAACGCCCGGGGGTGGCGGGTGGGGTGAAACCCCTTGAGGATTTGTATACTTCCTAACGACAAGCCGGTCAATTCAGAAAACCTCGACTTCTTGATTGCCAACCCCCAATCAATTTCCAGCATGGATGGCTAATTTGAGAAAAGGAAGGGATAATTTTTGCCGGATACTTTCAATCACAGGTTGATGTGAACATGGGATAAATTCTCTTATTACAGGTTCGATTGTGGCTGTTATCTGTAACAGTAATCAAAGGGATGAACGGCGGTAATCAGGGAATCGATTAGGCATGTCATAAGCCATTTTTTAAAAAAGCCTATTGCCATGGCAAAAACGACGTTCTAAGCTCAAAACCAGCGCTGTTTTTTTAGCCATTGTATTGTATAGAGCCTACGCATAAACTTACTTGAGGCACCCTAAAATTACAAATATGTAA
>CAZDAB010000086.1:0-9677 GCA_964502855.1 uncultured Desulfobacteraceae bacterium
CGGCTTGAAAACTGTTTGTGGCCATAAAAAGACCGCCCACATGAAACATGGGCAAAAGATTTAAATGCACGTCTTGTGGCGTCAGGTTGAAGCAATAATTCAAATGCAAACCGGCACATAAAAAATTGCCGTGACTTAGCAACGCGCCCCTGGGTCTTCCTGCGACAGCCGCGGTATGAATAATGACAAACCCATCATCATTGGAAACATCCACCGCTTCAACATCACCATGGTTAATCATCAAAGAATCAAACTCCATAAAAGTGCCGCCCCCGGGTTTGAGGGTGTAATAATTTTTTACTGAGAGAAGATTATCTTTTATACCATGGACCCGTTCTTGAAACTCTGCATCAACAAAAAGAACTGCCGGCGAGCCATCATTCAGGTTAAAATTGATTTCGTCAGCCGAAAGACGCCAGTTGATCGGCAGGATAATGGCCCCCAATGCCGCCGCCGCTCCATAAAGGAGAAAATATTCAAGGCTGTTTTTTCCTAACACTCCGATGCGATCGCCTTTTTTAATGCCGGATCGTTGCAAACCGAAGGCCAGGCGATCGACCATCTCTTTAAACCGGTTAAATGTTACACTCCGGTTGTCGTCAGCTTCGAACCATGCTTCGGCATTATTGAAACATACCGCATTGCGACGGATAAGATCATAAAAAGTAAAATCGTATAGTCCCATGTGACACAACCCTTTGAGATATCACTTCTCTACCGAATTAAAACAGGTTACGCGTTCTATGTTTTTGTCGTTGGAACACGTAACCTGCAATTTTAAAAAGTATATATTCAGTTTTTACTTATTCAGGAAACGTAGCTTCAAACGTCGCCACCTGAGTCAGACCGTCTGCTTTGAAAACAGCAGCACCGCCTTTTACATGAACCGGAACGGAATATTGAGGAATTTCCGTCCACCATTTTTCGAGCTGGGCCCAAGCATTGGTCCCTTTTTCCTTTAGCTTGAACCCACCGGTGACCAGCAGACTCAACAAAGACTGCCTTACATCAAAATGAGCATGTACTCTTACCTGATTTGTCTTGCCGGCCGGAATCCACATGGTATCCGTAGAGCTGACCGTATTCAGATCAAACTCTTCAAAGGCGACGGTAAACTTTAGGCTTTCCATCTTTACCGGGTATTCATTGGGATTTTCAATGTTAAATATAAAAGCCAGATCAAGGGGGGCTCCTACGTTGTCCGGCTTTCCCTTGGTGGGTTCGACTTTGTTTGAAAAGTACCAGTATCCAAAAGCATGGGCAACTTCCATTGAATCGAGGGTAACCACCGGCGCCTTGAAATCCTGTTTTGTAGGTTTTGTCGTCATTCCGGCGCAACCCGCAAACAAAGCGACAATGAAAACAATACTCAACCATTTAAGTATAATCAACTTTCTATGCATTTTATTCCTCCCTTATTCTATTAAAGGGTTAGGTAAGCCATCTTTTTCTTCGCTTATAGTGCTTTACATCCCGAAAACTTTTTCTTCCACCAATATCGGTCATGCCCAGGTAGAAATCCTTGATATCCGGATTTTCCCTAAGCTTCTCTGCGGTGTCGTCCATAACGATGCGACCGTTCTCCATCACATAGGCATAGGGCGCAACATTAAGGGCAAGCTTGGCATTTTGTTCCACCAGAAGGATCGATATCTGCTCCTCCTGATTAAGCTTTTTAATAATATTGAAGATTTCATGGATAAGAAGCGGGGCCAGGCCCATGGAAGGCTCATCCAAAAGGATCAGTTTGGGGCTAGTCATGAGAGCGCGACCCACAACCGTCATCTGCTGCTCTCCACCGCTGATAAACCCGGCGATTTCGTTGCGCTTTTCCCTCAGCCGTGGAAAGTAGTTGTACACCATCTCAAGCCCTTCCTTGACCGACCTGCCGTATTTTCTCATATGGGCGCCCACCTTGAGGTTCTGCTCTACCGTGAGGTGCTCGAATACCCTGCGCCCCTCAATGACCTGAACGATACCCATTTTGGCAATCTTTTCAGCCTTTATCTTGTCAATGCGCTCGCCCATGAATTCAATGGATCCATCGGTCACTTCGCCGTCTTCGTGTTTCAGCAAACCGGATATAGCCTTTAAGGTGGTACTCTTGCCGGCGCCATTGGCGCCTAAAAGGGCCACAATCCCCCCTTTGGGAACCTCAATGGAAACCCCTTTTATTACCAGAATTACCTCGTGATACTTGACTTCAATATTATTGATCTTTAAGATCATTTCCTCATTGGACAAAGCCTAAAGACCTCCTTGTAGGCACTATAACTTTCCGACTTCGATTGTAAATTGAATAAAATTTTTATATCTTTAATCAGTCAATCTTCAATCTTCAATTGTCAATCATTAACTACCATCCAAGCCATTCATTAGCCCATTTATCAGGCCATCTTTTTTTCAGATCAACGATATCGATCAGTGAGAATTTTCCATTTTTATATTCATAGATTTTTGCTTGGCTTTGGGACCTGTGATCTGTTGCCGTATAGGTTACCGGAGCAATGCCAAGACCAATTTCATAGTCCTTCATTGTCTCAAAACCCTTTCTAAGGATTCCTTCCCCGGACAAATCTCCGGCCTTATCCGCCCGCTTCAACGCTTCCGCAAGCCCCAGCGCACTTGCCCATGCCTGCACGGTATGTATTGTCCGTTTTTCCAGAGGGACGCCGGGGTTATACTTCTTGGCATATTCGACAACCTTGTCCATCAAAGGTACATCAAGTCCGAAAAACGCCCACGGCGCGCATCCCATAGCCCCCTCGGCCGCCTTTCCTGCCAGCTTGGGAAGGTTTTCATCATACCCCCAGCACTTAATGAGATGATCGGCCCCCAGACCGAGTGAATAAGCATCACGCAGCGTTGCAGCAACAGACATCACCGTATTGGTATGGAGGAGCACATCCGGCTTAAATTCTTTTAATGCCAAAATCTGACTCTTGGTATCGATTGCAAATAAGGATACGTCCTGATCAGTGCCGATTTCAAAACCAAGTATTTCCGCCTGTTCCTTTGCGGCCTTTATGGATGCACTGCTGAACGGTGAAGCAGTCATATAACACATGGCAATTCTGGGTTTGCGTTTGCCATAATCAGGTTTTTGAGGCCATTTCTTATCAAACCATGCAGTTATGAGTCCCCTTGACTGGCTCGAATAGTCCGTTGCAAAAAACAGATTATAGGGTGTCTTTTCCGGGTTGCATAAATGCCCGGAATAAGATGCTGACACATATGGTATTTTATCTTTAGCAACTGTCGGTGCCAATGCTTCGGTATCACCGGTTCCCCATCCCAGGATGGCCACGCATTTCAGACGCTTAAACAGGTTGTATTTGGTCAGGGCCTCAGGAATACGGTAGCCGTAGTCAAACTGATACAGCTTGATCTGCTTGCCGTTTATCCCGCCAGTATCATTTACATAGTGAATCGCTTCTGCAATGCCCAAGGCATAATCCTTGCCCACATCCGAGGTTGCCCCGGTCATGTCGTTAAGGGATCCTACCTTAATTGTTGCGGCTCCGACCATAGGAGAAAATCCGGCAACAAGGGCCACTACAAATAATGATATTATAAACTTTGACCACATATTTTTAGCGAACATAATCTCTTTCCCCCCTTCTAATGAGAGTGTGATTTTCATCTGGTTTCTGCCAAATTCCTGCTGTTATCACCTCCTTATTTTTATAATCCAAACAAACCAAAAATAGCAAATCACGTAAACGTTAAGCCACAAAGACCCTAACCCGGATAAACCGGAAAAGTGACTAAAGTGAACTAAAGTTTGAAGTGCCTAAAGTTAAGGTGTCGCTTCGCTCCATCCATTCATATAAAATTGGTAGAATTCCATAATTTTAGGCACTTTAGATCACTTTAGATCACTTCACACTTAAGGTGCTAAGATTATAATATAATTCTTTTAATGCCATTTTTGATAAAAGTTTATAATACATACCCCTTCCTTGTGCCTTTGTGTCTTAGTGCCTTTGTGGCAAATATTTTTAGTTTCAGCTTGTCCGCGTTAGGTACTAGTACGAAAAGGGCCACAGATTAAAATAATTTTTAATTTGCCACCACCGATAGGCCAACCCCTTGGGTTCAAACATCATAAACATACATATGGACAGACCAAATACCGCCTCTTTAATAAACAAAAAATCCATTAATAGTTTGGGAAAAATATCTGCAAGAGGCATGATGGCAAATTGTAGAACCTCCATCACCACGACCATGAATATGGATCCAAAGATGGCTCCGTAGATCGAGCCGACCCCGCCGATAAGGATTACACCCACCAGCCACAAAGACCAGAACCAGGGAAAGTGTTCAGGGCTTATGGCCGCAAGGTTGCTGATCCAGAACGCCCCGGCAATTCCGCCGATAAATCCGGCCACAAAAAAAGCCAGAAGCTTATATTTGACAACATTAATTCCCATAACCTCCGCAGAAATGTCATTGTCACGTATGGCCACCCAGGCCCGGCCGACTCTAGACCTGAGCAGGTTGACCATGATTATAACACAGAAAATCACAAGGACAAGCATCATGAAATATACTTTAAGGTCACTGTCAATAACCCACGGTCCTACTTTGATGGTCCCCGGAGGCAAAGAAAACGCCTGTCCCCGCCCGCCGATCTGGCTTACATATTGGGTGATAATAAAATCTACGGTAATAAACTGTGCGGCCATGGTTGTTAAAATCAGATAAAATCCTTTTACCCGGGCGGACGGAAGTCCGAACAAAACACTCCAGATACCGGCTACAACTGCAGCGATAATTATACTAAACGGATAAGCAATGCCGTAATCCATCATTAATTTAGGCCAGGGAAACTCAAGGATAAGCAGGGTGCTTGTATAGGCGCCCACCGCAATAAATGCAGCATGACCCAAGGTTATCTGGCCGCAAAAGCCGATTAAAAGCTGAACCCCTAAAGCGCCAAGAATGGTATAGCCCACCTGATTACAAACACTGAGCAAATAAGAATCTGCAAACAGCGGAATAACGATAGACAAAATGATAAAGAGCAGGATCATTTTGCCCTTGATAAACTTGGTCTGCCACCAGGCATGATCTTGAGCATAATTTTGATGGTAAATCCCGCAGGGAAGCCAGGTTGTTGACATAAAAAAACTCCGTTTTTCGATTGAAGATTTAAGATTTAAGATTTAAGATTTGAAAAAGAAACACTTGTTCCTTAAATTGTCAATCGTCAATCATCAATTTTCAATTGGTTACACTCGTTCAATCCGCTCCCACCCCCATAAGCCATGAGGCTTAAAAAGCAGGAAAACTGCCATAAAAGCAAAAGGGCCTATCTCTTTGATACCGCCGGGAAAGTACTTGTCAAGATAAGCCCCGCCCAGGTTCTGTAATATGCCGATGGTAATACCACCGACAATGGCACCCGGCACGGAATTAAGCCCCCCCAGCACCACCGCAGGCAGAACCAGCAGACCGAGGTAGCCTACGGATATGTTAAGCCCGTTGATGTTGCCCAAAAGGGTTCCGCCCACGCCGGCCGCCATAAAAGCGATGGCCCAGGCTGCTGCATAAACGAATCTTGCACTCACACCAATGGAAAGAGCGGCCATCTCATCGTCGGCGGTGGCCTGCATGGCAAGACCCCACCGGGTATATTTAAAAAAACAGACAAAAATAATTAAAAGAATAATGGCTGCCACAAAGCTCCATAGATACGCCTGACCCACAATGACGGGTCCTATGTGAATCGGCTCAATTGAAAAAACCGGTGGGGTGAATACACGGGTATCGGTACCCCATATGAGTTCCACCATTCCCTTAAAGAAAAATGAAAGCCCTACGGTTACCATGATAACCGTAAGAACCGGCTCGCCGATAAGTTTGTCTAAAAAAATTCTTTCTGTCAGGATTCCCAGGATCAAACCGATGATCAGTGAAAACAAAAGCGCCAGCAAAAAGGGTATGCCCATGGAGTAAAAGCTTAAAGAAACATAGGCTCCGATAAGCGTCATCTCCCCCATAGCCAGGTTCAGCACACCCGAACATTTATATATCAACACCCACCCAAGGGCGACAAGGGCATAGATACCGCCAACCATAATGCCCGTGGTAATCGTCATTAAAAACAGTTCCATGCTTAGCTCCCCTATAAAATTGACAATTGAAGATTGAAAATTGTTAAAGACAATCTGCACAACTTTCAAAATCAGAATTTACTTATCATCCTTAGATCTTGCAGTTTTTCTGCTGGAAATAAAGATAGCTGTCAGTTCTTCGGCTTCTTTCAACAATGAATCTACAAGACTTTTTTTCAACAGACTCTCATCAACAATGAATTCTAACCAGAAATATGATTCATCTGTTTCTTCCAAAACAATGCTTAATTTAGATATGAAGCTTGCCCTCGATTGTGCCAAACAAATCGCTCGATAATTAGCGGCAACCGATGTGCCACATCTAATTAACTGCCTACGAATATGTCTACCAAGATCCGTTTCTGGAAGCGACATTGCTAATTTAACACAACGATGAGCAAATTCTTTCGTTCTTTTCTTTAACTCCTCTTTATTCATTACATTTAAAAATCTTCCATCTTCAATTGTAGATTTTCAATCCTTTACTTTTCTAATATAAAGATCGATGTTAATATGAGCTTGTCTCCCATCTTCATAATTGATCGTGGTATCGATATGTACCATGTTAGTTTCAGAATAAAGAGCATCCACTATATTATGGTATCTTTTTTGCACAAATGCCCGACGCAATTTTCTGGTCCGTGTAAGTTCATCATCGTCGGCATCGAACTCCTTATACAGGTTAACGAATTTTACCACTCTTGCCGATTCCGGCAGGTCCTTGTTGGCTTTGCGTATTTGCGCTTCCACCAAGTTATAGATCTGATCTAACTGAGAAAGTTCCTGATAACTCGTATAATTGATCTTTTTTTCATCCGCCCATTTACCCGCCACCGAGTAATCGATACAGATGACCGCTGCAATATAATCTTTCTTATCTCCGATCACCCAAGAGTCTTTTACATAGGGGCTGAATTTTAATCGGGTTTCCAGATATTGGGGAGAAAAAGGTTTCCCGTCCCTGAGCGTAAATACATCTTTAGTTCGATCAAAGACCACCAGGTGACCGTCATCATCAATAAAACCTCTGTCACCTGAATAAAGCCAGCCGTCCTTCAAGGTCTCTTCCGTAGCTTCGGGATTCTTATAATACCCCAGAAAAACCGACGGACTCCGGGTAAGGATCTCTCCATCTTCGGTAATTTTTATTTCTGTTTCCGGTATGGGGAGACCCACCGTGTCAAACTTTATGTCTCCACTGCGATGGACCACTGAAATACCGGCCACTTCGGTCTGCCCGTAAATCTGCTTGAGGTTGACTCCCAATGCATGAAAAAAACGAAAGTGGTCCGGCCCCATGGCCGCGCCTCCGGTATAGGCATTGCGAACCCGGGAAAGACCCAGGTGGTCTTTCAGCTTTTTTTGAACTGCAATATACGCCAGCCAATCCAGAAACGCCCCGTACCAAGGGATTGATTTTTTCTGAAACTTTAGGTCGGCCACATGATAACCGATCCGGGTAGAAAGCTCATAGAGTTTCCGTTTTATCCAGGTGGCATCCAGGTATTTGACCTGAACGGTACGGGTCATCTGCTCATACATGCGTGGGGGAGCAAACATGACATGGGGGCCTATTTCCCGGATGTTGTCTTGTGCCGTTTCAGGCGCCTCGGGAAAGTTAATGGTGTATCCCACCTGCAGACCACAGGAAATAGACATCATCTGCTCTCCGATCCATGCAAAGGGCAGGTAAGAGGCATAATCATCCGTGGCAAGGCATGGATCCACGGCCATGAGGTGCTTTCCCATGGTCAACATGTTATTGTGGGACAGCAGTGCTCCCTTGGGCAGCGCCGTGGTGCCCGAGGTATAGAAAAGGAGCGCCACATCATCGCCATGGCCCTTGTCGATCATCTCCCTGAACAGGTGTGGCTGTTGCTGTTCAAGTTCCCGACCCAACTGCTGAAGTTGCTTTAGGCTTATTAGATAGTCCTGATCATAATTTCGCATCCCTTTGGGATCATCCCATATGATCTTTTCAAGCTTTGGACATTCATTAAAGATTGAAATGGCTTTATCGACCTCTTCCTGACCCTCACCGAACAAAAACTTTGTGTCTGAATGGTCGATTATATATTTGACTTCTTCGATCAAGCTGTCCTGGAACAGCCACACGCCTATGCCACCGGCACACAGGGTGGCCATTTCCGCCCACAGGCCTTCCGGACGGTTATCACCGATCATGGAAACTTTATCTCCATTTTCGAGTCCCAGGCTGACGAGGCCCAATGCGAGGTATTTAACGTTCTCAAGATAATCGTGCCATGTGATGGGGCGCCAGATTCCAAACTCTTTCTCACGCATGGCCACCCTGTTTTTGCCATACTGGTGTGCCTTTTTGTAAAAAAGTTTGGGGATCGTCAGATCTTTTGTAATTTCAATTTCGTATTTGCTTTTATGTTGAACGGTGTTATCTCCTTGTTGCATACAGGTCCTCTTCACCAAGGTATGCCTTGATCACTTCGGGATGATTCTGTACTTCCCGAGGCGTGCCGTCAATGATCATGTTGCCAAAATTGAGAACAAAGACATGATCGGAAAGATCCATGACCACGCCCATGTCATGCTCCACCAGGAGACATGTGACCTTCCATTTTTTATCTTCATTAATGTCTATAATAAAGCGGGCCATGTCTTCAACTTCTTCAAGATTAAGTCCGGCCAGCGGTTCATCAAGAATCAGGAGATCGGGTTCCAGGGCCAGCGCACGACCCAGTTCTACCCGCTTTTGAAGGCCGTACGGCAACATTCCGACCGGTTTATTCCGAATATGTTGAATCTCTAAAAGATCTATTATTTTTTCTTCGATAAAGGTCCGGTGTTCAATCTCCTCCCGTGCAGTTCTACCCATATATACCGATCCACCAACTATGCCCGATTTAAAATGGATGTGACGGCCCAGACGGATGTTATCCAGTACCGTCATTCCGCCGAATACCTCGACTTTCTGAAACGTCCTGGCCATACCCAGTTCTGCCCGTTTATACGGTTTTAATTTGTTGATCTTTTTTCCTTTGTAGTAGATGTTACCTTTTTGCGGCATGTAAAGACCGTTGATAATATTCATCATCACGGTCTTTCCGGCTCCGTTGGGCCCGATCACGGAATGTATCTCTCCTTCCCTTATTTTCAGGCTGACGCCGGCCAGGGCAAGAACTTTTCCGAAACTCATATGAACGTCCTCTATCTCCAACAAAACGTCCTGTTCTTTGATTTCATTTGATACCGCCAATATTCTTAACCTTCCTTTATAAAAAAAGCGCCAAGGATCTACGCTCTGAGAATTATCTATATATTTTGAACAGATACTATAAAAAATACGCTTTTAATCAAGTAAAAAGGTCGCTCTTTTGATTATTTATGGGTTTGTTAATTGTTTTTATAATTATTTTTTTTAGATTTGGATTTCAGCCTTGCCCAAATTTAAAAAAAAAGGGATGCACGCTCATACATCCCCCGAACTCGAATTGCCTGCAACCATTCATTATAAAATAATTACCTTTTCTACGGCTTTTACAATTTCATCGGGCTCATCCATAATTTGCAAAATTTCTA